>JAGWBA010000029.1 GCA_021296215.1 Flavobacteriales bacterium | reverse complement strand
TGAAGTATCAGCGGTGTAGCGTCGGCGGATACGATGTAGGTTTCCGATATGGTACATCCATTTCCATCGGTGATGGTGACCGTGTAGGTTCCGGAGGAGAGCCCGTTGATCGATGAGGTGTTAGCACCAATCGACCATAAATAGGTGTAGGTGGGCGTTCCACCCGACACACTAATTCCAACGGTTCCGTCGGACTGGCCCGGAGCGCTTTCATTCTGGATGGTGCTTGAGACGGACCAGTCGCTCACACCCCCAATATTGAAAGTTTCAGAATAGCTGGAGCCGTCTTGGTCAGTAACGGACAAGGTGTACGATCCGGCAGGCAGAAGGTTTCTGCTGTAGGTCGTGGTGCCATCGGACCATTGAACGATATAGGGTGCCGTTCCGCCCGATGGAGAAACGAGGATCGTTCCGGTTGAATCTTCCGGGCATATGTTGTTGTCGCTTGGTACGGTAGAAACGCTTAACGGGGCTTCCAGTGTGAACGACCCGGTTTCGGTACACCCGCCGCTCGTTACGGTGACCGAATAGGTTCCTTCGTCGAGCCCCGCGAGGTTGCTGAAGTCTACACTGAATCCGCCCGATGCACCATTGCTCCAATTGAAGGTGTACGAACCGGTTCCGCCCGAGGCCGTAACGCCAATTTGGCCGTCGTTGCTCGAAGGTGTAGTTGGGTTCACCAAGGTCGAGGATAGGGAAATTGGGGATGCGGCGTTTACGGTGTAGGACCCAGTAGCTGAGCTGCCATTTGAATCGTTGACGGTTACAGAGTACGTTCCGGATGAAAGGCCTGTAATTGCTGAAGACGTTGTGCCTATTGACCAGAGGTAAACGTAGGGAGGTACACCACCCGAAGGGCTTACGAAGGCCGTTCCATCAATTTCTCCCGGACAGGATTCACCGGCCCCACCCACGGATAATGAGAGCGGTGACGAAGAAGTTCCCGTGATGTTGATGTTATCGATGAACATGTCGTTCCCCCAACCCGAAAGGTTCGTAAATCGGATTTGGATTCCCGTTTGACCGGCGTATGCACTAAGGTCAAAACTAGGGCAGGATGGAGAATTGGAGCCGTCGCACCAATCGGATGCGCTCGAGGGTACAAACTGACTTGTGACGTCCGTTCCCGTGGCAAAGTTTCCCGACCCGTTTTCGTCATAACTAGCCAAGCGAGTCCATGTAACACCACAATCGGCGCTGATCCAGACGCTGAGGCTATCTCGGTAATTCGATGTGTATCGGCGATAGGCATATTCAAAGGAGAACGAAACGCTGGATAAGCCGGCAAATCTGAGTACCGGAGAAATGAGGTGGTCTTGCACAACGGCCACATTCGCTGCACTATAGTTGTAGTTGTCGATTCCGGCCGCAGTTGAGCCGCCGTTGCCGCTGACCGATTGAAATGTCCAAGTCGTGGAACCATCGGGGTTCTCAATGGTCCAACGGTCCCGGGACGTAGATGATTCAAAGTCCTCAGAAAATGGAAGGGTGAGCTCGCCTATTATACTGATGTAATAGGATTTGACTTCGCTGTCGCTTCCGAGGGAGTTCGTCGCGGTCAAAGAAATCGTGAAGGAGCCCGACGAGGTGAATTGTATTTGCGGTGAAACGCTTGATGCGTTTGTACCATTAACGAATGACCATCCCGAGCTGGGAGAAACACTCCACAAGTACGACGTTGGGCTTCCGGATGATGCATTCGTAAATGTGACGGCTTCACCTGAACAAATTGAAGTGGAGCTAGCGGTGAAATCGGCGATCGGAACGGAAGGCACTCCGGTTACGATCACAGAAAAAGGTTGTGACCCACCCGAAAGGGTTCCTTTATGTGTCACGAACAAGGTATAGGTGCCTGCGGGCAAAACTCCCGGTTCGAGCTTTTCGACGTTATCGCGAAAGTTATCACCTGTAGCTGCGGCATTGGACGGGTTTGCCGGATCTAATGTCCAGGGAAACCAAACTCCGGCCCCTCCATCGGATATACGGATATCGAGATCGTTGACCAAGCGAGCCGTAGTTGGATTCAAGACGGCACCTTGTGCTGTTCCTGCCGGGTCTATCCAAGCCATGGTGGCCGAAAATGGATCTATACCATTACTCGTAAAGGTCAAGCTCCACGTGTTTCCGTTCGTCAATGTGGGTTCGAGAATGGTGTTTTCGGTCGTATTCGAGATCGCTTCTGCTGCTCCAGAGGCGTCCAAAAGCCCCCAGCCAAATTCATAATCGGGACCGTCGGCCGAGCCCGCTTCATTGGCCGTATGGATGACCAGTGCTTTCAGGGTTGACGACCGCATGTAGCTTCCATTGAGGTTATTGTAGTACTGTTGGAGCAAGATCAGTGAGCCGGCGACATTGGGTGATGACATGGAGGTGCCGCTACTGTTTATGTAGTCGCTATCGTTATCGCTATCGCAGGAATAAAGCTCCACTCCATTCCCGGAGATATCGGGTTTTATTCGTCCATCGTCGGTCGGGCCCCAACCACTGAAGCTCGACATACCGACATCAGAAGGTTGCGTATAGCCTGGTGTGACGTCATTGACGGCTGCAACGGTTAATATATTTTTGGCAGTTCCGGCAGGCCCAATACAATCGTACCCGTCGGATCCACCATCGGGATCACGGCTCGCTGATGATGAGGTCCACGAACCGCCCGACCAGACTTGGTGTGTGCCGTTATGATCATCGTTCCGATCGTTTCCGGCCGATTTACAAATGAGGTAGTAGGGAGCCGCTTCTGCGATCAAGTCCCAGGCACGTGCATCTGAGTTGTAGCTACCAAAATTATAGTCTTCGGTACTCGAAACGGAGGGGTCGCCGTACCAATACCAATCGGGGCTGTCGAAATACCAACCGCATATGGTACCGTAGCTGTGGTTGCTGATGAGGAGTCCGCCTGAGGCCTCCGTACTCATTTCTGAATTGTCACTGTTCCAGTCGTAGGCGTGCAGATCGGCCTGAGGCGCCATTCCCTGTGCGTTGGCGACATCTCCTTCGGCCATGAGGGTACCGGCCACGTGCGTGGCGTGCCAGGAAGTGCTCGATGGGCTATCTCCTTGAGTTACGCGACTTCCGGCACCCGCGTTGAATTCTTGATGTGTAGCACGCACTGCTCCGCCGTCCCATTCGCCAATGAACATACTTTGCCCTTCGAGATTGAGTCCGAGCGAACTGCCGTTCCAGAGGTCGTTGGTATTTGTGGATAATGCCGCGTTGTCGTTATCGGTGGTGTAGTAAACGGGATATCCGTTTTCGATGCGCATGATCTCGATTTCCGTGCCGTCGGGGCCCACGGTTCTAATGGGCCGATTGTTGACCAGCGCCCAGGCTATGGCTTCGGCTTTTTGAGTAGCGCTTACTTGAGCGAAGGAATCGGCGAGGAACCGCAGGCGTTCATGGTCGGTTCCGGGGAGCGATTGTGCGAATCCTGCCGCAGGCAGTAAAAATATAAACAGGGTGAGTAGAGCGTTTTTCACGTCGGATGTGTAAGAAGGTCAGGAATTTAAGAAATATATGGCGGAAGGCAGCGGGCGGATTGCCGTGATCATTCATTCTTAACCCGGCGATATGCTTGCGAGCCCTTTGCGGTGCTCACGCGCACGAGGTATGTTCCCGAAGGCCAATGGCGCGTGTCGATGCGCAGCAACTGAGTAGATTCGCAGGACTCGAACAACGCGCGCCCTTGCAAGTCTTGCACGATACAATGCTCCATCAGGTGGTCCGATGATAGGGTAAAGGCCTCAGTGCCCGGGTTGGGATAGAGTTGTATTTGGTGGCATAGCTCGTCGAGCGAAAGTCCGCATCCGACCGCATCGACCTCGTACGACCCAACTGTAGTACAACCCCGGGCATCGGTGATGGCGCAGGAGTACGTGCCCGCGGCGAGACCGAAAGCGGTGTCGGTAACCTGAACCGGATCGGTGTTCCAAAGATAACTATACGGTGGTGTTCCACTTACGGGCTGAGCCGCGGCATATCCGAGCGTAATGGGAAAACAGGTGTCGGGTACGTTAAGCAGCGGTGGCTCCGATACGGTCACCGACTCCACATTTTCTTGTCCGGCCGCATCCGACACGATAAGGCTGTAGGTTCCGGCCGGGATCTGATCGATGGTCGCTGTGGTTTGTCCGCTGGTCTAGGTGTAGGCATAAGGTGGTTGACCGCCCGAAGCGCTGACCGAGGCCGATCCGTCGCTAAATCCGTCGCACGTCACCGGTGTGGAGCCGGTAAGCGATACAAGCACCGTAATCCCCGCATTGATGTTGTACTGGAACTGCGCCGAGCAACCGTTTTGATCGGTCACAGTAACGCCGTAAGGCCCGGGACCGAGCGGACCAATGCTCGATGTATTGTCGCCCGTCGTCCAGATGTAAGTGTACGGCGCCGAACCCCCGCTCACCGCCAGCGAAATAAAGCCATCGTTATTGCCGATGATCGATTCGTGTATCACGGTGGCATTGTCTATCAGAGCCTGCGGCTCGATGATGCTGTAGCTCGTTACCAGCTCTTGACCCACCTGGTCGGTCACCGATAAGGAGTAGGTTCCGCCCGCTAAACCGGTAACTTGAGCCGTGCTGTCACCGGTCGACCAAGCATATACATAAGGTGGTACTCCACCCGAAATACTCACACTGGCCGTTCCATTTCCATCGCCGTTACAGAGTAGATCGGTGGTGTTCGACTGGATCGAAAGTGCGGTATTGGCGACCGTTACGGTAACCGTAGATTGAGCCGAACAGCCGTTGATATCGATCACGGTGACTGTATATGTCCCACCGGAAAGATCCGTGACCGAGGTGCCCGAACCCCCTTGAGGCCAAATGATTTTGTAGGGTGTGGTTCCACCGCTTGGAGTAGCGGTCCTCTGAGCGTCGGCCGCGCCCGGATAAGATTCTTGAGTGGCTGAAGTGCTTAGCGACAACGCCGTTGGTTCCGTTAGAAGGAATGATTGGGTGGCCACTTGACCGGTCTGATCTGAAACGGTTACTGAATAAGTACCCGCAGTCAATTGGGAAAGCGATGATGTTGCATTTCCATTGGACCAAGTGTAGGAGTAGGGCGATACCCCACCAATTACGTTCAGATTATGGCTCCGTCAGCGGTTCCAAAGCAAGTGATCAGATTTACGAAAGGCTGCAGTTTTACCGGGGTATTGGCCGTAGTAATATTGACCGGTGTTGTCACACTGCATCCGTTAGCGTCCTCGACGTGCAGGGAATAACTGCCCGCCGATAATCCGGATAAGTTATTTGCTGTACTTCCGTTCCACCACAGGATTTGATAAGGAGGGGTTCCGCCTTGGGGAGTGACTTGTAGTTGGGCGTCGGCCGAGCCTGGATAGGTTTCGAGCACTGCAGAATAAGTAGCTTGTAAAGGAGCGGGTTCTGTAAGGGTAAAGCTTTCGGTGTACTGTTGTCCGATTTGGTTGGACACGGTGACGGAGTACGTTCCGGGCGCCAAGGGTCCTACGAGCGTGCCGGTGTGCCCGCCGGATCAAAGAACCTGATAGGGTGGAAGTCCACTGCTCGGGCCAATTTCGATGGAACCGTTGGTGGAGCCGAAGCAGGTTGGATTGGTTAGGATCGATGTGGACTGAATCGGGAAAATGCCACCGTAAACAGAATCGGAGGCTATGACGCTACAACCGTAGTCGTCGGTCACGGTCACGGTATATGTGGCTGCAGATAGTTGATCGATACTTGTAGTCGTGGCGCCGTTGGACCATAGGTAGGTATAGGGTGGAACCCCGCCCGAGGCAAGGGCATTGGCATATCCATTCGCCGCACCAATGGGAAATTCAGGACCGGTTAAGGTTGAGATCGCCAAAGGTGAGAATGGCTCTTGGATAAAAAAGGCCTTAAAGTACGTTTGGCCATCGACATCGGAAACCCATACCGTGTATGAACCCGGACCCAAACCCGCGAGCGAAGGGGTCGTGGCTCCGTTGCTCCAGGTATAGGAAAATGGCAGAGTTCCACCGCTTACGGTCGTAATAACTGACCCGGCATTAGCTCCTGCACAAGGGCTGTTGAACTCGGTTCCGGCCAAGGTCAATAGCTCAACGCCTACGAGAATGTTGAAGTTATTCTTCAGTGAGCAGCCATTGTCATCGGTTACGGTGACCCCGTATGCACCGGACGAAAGGTATACAATGGCGTCGTTCGTGGATCCCGTAGACCAAAGCACTTGGTACGGTGGAATTCCACCCGTAGGGATCACCAACGCCGATCCATCGCTTTGGCCACTGACGGACTCATGACTTCAAAGATAGATTCGTATGTAACTCGGTAGGTTCATTGATCGACAAGGGTAAAATATAAGTCTGCTGTCCTGCATCGGAGACGGTAAGGGTATACTGCCCTGCTGCGAGACCGCTTCTATTTTGATCCGATGAACCATCGCTCCAGTGAAACTGAAGTGGTGGACTACCCCCCGTGGTCAAAATGGTGACCGCGCCTAATGAGTCGCCATGGCATTGGTTGTGGGTAGGAACCTGATAAACATTCAAGATCGGTGCACCGGGCACTATAGTGACAGTAGTTTCGGCCTTGCAGCCAAGAGCATCGGTAACGGTAACTGAATAAGACCCCGGACTCATGCCGTTCAAAATGGAGATCGTTGCCCCGGTATTCCATAGATACTGATAAGGGGAATAACCGTTGATGGCCGATGCGATCGCCGCACCGTCGTTTGCTCCAACTACACTTTCTGCTATTCCGTTACCAACGACACCCAATGGGAGTGTATTGAATACGGTGAAAACCTCAGAGTTAAACGATCCTTCGGAGTCCGTGACGGTAACCGTGTACGTACCCGGACTCATTTGAATGTCGTTGCCCGTTGATCCATCCGACCACGAGTACGCGAAGGGCGGTACACCGTAGGTCACTTGTACATTGATCAGCTGATCGGCCGTGCCGTACTGCGGATTGGGTTGGACACTTACGGAAAGGATTCCGGGAAGCACGTTGTATGATTCGATATGTTCACATCCGACTTGATCCGTAACGGTAACCGTATAGTTCCCATTTGAAAGGTTCGACAAGGTCGTGCCCAAATTACCGGTCGACCATTCGTAGGTGTAGGGTGGTACTCCGCCCGATGCGGAAACCGAAACGGCACCGTTGTCGTACCCGGAGATCGATTCATTCTGAATCTGTTCGGCAAGGGTAATCTCGGGCGGGGAGGTCATGGTCAACGACTTTATCGTGAATCTCCCTGTACTGTCCGATACGGTGACTGAATAGTTGCCTGCTGCAAGTTGAACTGCGGAACCGGAGCTACCGTTACTCCAGAGGTATTGATAGGGAGGGGTTCCGATCGTAACCGTTATCGATGCCGATCCCTGTTGGCCAAAGCACGACGGGTGGGTTAAAGCAATATTTGCCTGTAGGCCTCCAATAAGTACGTAAGTACCACCCCTCGCCGGACACCCGTTTTGATCGATGACCGATAAACTGTATACACTGGGTCCCAGATTCGTATAGTCGAGACTCGGTGGCATGGGAGCAGTTGCAAAAACTGAATCCACGGTGTTCCCTTGACTGTCCTCCAGGACTAAAATATACGACCCGGTGCCAAAAGGTATGACTAAGCTCAGCGCGCCATCCTGACTCGTTGCCGAAGAAGGGTGCGTTATGGTTTCATCGATTTGACCACAGGGATCGGATTCATCGGCTACGAAGAAATTGTCTTTAATAACACCACCGCCCCGGTCCGTTACGGTTAAAAAATAGTCTCCACTGATCAAATTCGTCGCCGACAAATTATTCGATGAGGCACTTCCCGACGCACTCAGTGGACCATTGGGCCCTTCCCAAATGACCTGGTACGGGGGTAAGCCATTCTGCAAGGTCATGTGAATTTCACCGTCAGTTCCCTTGGCGCAGGTGGTGTTCGGCACGACGCTCACGCTGAGTTGGAAACCGGATTGTGCCCATCCTGCCGAAGGCAGAAAAAACAAAAACAGCCAAATGAGTATTTGCGCCTTGCGGCGCGATGGGGGAGTCCGATGCATAGGATAAATTCAAGGAAACCGAACGACAATATCGGATTTTCACTTAATTCAGTTCATCTTTCGCCACATTAAATCTTCGTAACTTTTGGGCTCATTTAGCGAAGGTGTCCTATGAGCGATCCGATCAAACACGAATGTGGCATTGCGATGCTGCGACTCCGTAAACCACTCGAATACTACGTCGAGAAATGCGGTACGGCTTTTTACGGCCTCAACAAGATGTATCTGCTCATGGAGAAGCAGCACAACCGTGGGCAAGACGGTGCCGGTTTGGCGAACGTGAAGCTCGATGTGCCGCCGGGCAAGCGGTATATATCGCGCCGCCGATCGATCAAGAGCCGGCCCATTCAGGACATCTTCAAAAAAATCAATGCGCGTTTTATTCAGGCTTTTTCGGAAAACCCGGAACGCACCAAGGACGTGCAGTGGCTCAAGGAGAACTTGCCCTTTAGCGGAGAGCTGTTTTTGGCGCACTTGCGTTACGGCACCTACGGAAAAAACAGCATTGAGGCTTGTCACCCTTTCCTTCGTCAGAACAACTGGATGACCCGTAACCTCATTTTGGCCGGAAACTTCAATATGACCAATGTCGACGAGTTGTTCAACGAACTCGTGGCCTTGGGTCAGCACCCGAAGAAGAAGGCCGATACGGTGACCATTCTGGAGAAGATCGGACACTTTATCGACGAGCAAAACGACGAGCTTTACTACAAGTTCAAGAAGGAACTCGGAGTAACCAAGCAGGAGGCGACCAAGCTGATCGCCGAGCATATGGACCTGCAGGATATCTTGAAGAAATCGTCGAAGAAATGGGACGGCGGTTATGCCATGGCCGGACTCGTTGGTCACGGCGATGCGTTCGTGCTGCGCGACCCGGCCGGAATACGCCCTACCTATTGGTACGCTGACGACGAGATTGTGGTGGCGGCCAGCGAACGCCCCGTGATCATGACGGCGTTCAACGTTCCTTTCGAGAGCGTCCAGGAACTGGACCCGGGCTGTGCTTTGATCGTGAAGAAGAATGGATCGTACGACGTAAAGCGCATCAAGGATGCGGTAGAGCGAAAAGCATGCTCGTTCGAGCGCATTTATTTTAGCCGCGGTAGCGATGCCGAGATCTACCGCGAGCGCATTGAATTGGGCCGACGCGTTTGTGCGCCGGTTCTCGAAACCATTAATGAAGACCTCGATAACAGCGTTTTCAGTTTTATTCCAAATACCGCCGAAACCGCCTTTTATGGTATGGTAAAGGGGATGGAGGATTTTCTGAAAAACGAGAAAAAACAGACCCTTCGGGAGCGTGGGAATCAAATGAGCGACGAGGAGATCGACGCGCTGATCGATAAGCGTCCGCGCGTTGAAAAGATCGCGATCAAAGACGCGAAACTGCGCACCTTTATTACCGAGGACGATGCGCGGGACGACCTTGTTGCCCACGTATACGATGTGATGTACGGAACGGTGAAGCCCGACGACAACCTGGTCATATTGGACGATTCCATCGTGCGGGGGACCACACTAAAGAAAAGTATTCTGCGTATTCTGGATCGCTTGCATCCGAAGCGCATAGTAGTCGTGAGCTCAGCCCCTCAGATCCGCTACCCCGATTGCTACGGAATCGATATGGCGAGGCTCGGTGACTTTGTGGCCTTTAGGGCCGCGATCGAGCTGCTGAAAGACACGGGTCGCGAGGGCCTGGTGCAAGAAGTTTACGAGCAGTGCAAGGCGCAAACCGCACTGCCCGATAGCGAAGTCGTAAACTACGTAAAGCGCATTTACGAGCCCTTTACGGCGGAGGAGATCTCAGACAAGATCGGCGAACTTTTGCGTCCGGCCGAGATCAACGCCGAGGTCGAGATCATCTATCAAGGAATAGACGATCTCCATGCCGCTTGCCCCAAGAATCTGGGCGATTGGTACTTCACCGGCGACTACCCAACTCCGGGCGGAAATCGCGTCGTGAACCGCGCCTTCATCAATTTTGTAGAGGGAAACAACAAACGCGCCTACTAAGTCATGCCCGCCAAGTGCATGGGCATCGGCGGTGTTAGTCAGGCAGGGAAGTCAGCCCTGGCGGGCCGATTGGCAACTGCGTGTTCCGATAGAACCGTTACCGTCCTCGCTCTCGACGATTTCTGCTTACCCGAAAGCGAATTACCTCTTTGGACCGATAATGAGGGTCGAGAATTCCCCGACTGGGAGCATCCCTCAAGTGTTGACGTATCGCGGCTGACCCCGGCCATCGATGCAGCTATGAAGTTGAGCGACCTGGTGATCGCAGAGGGTATTCTGCTCTTTCATCACAGGGAGATCAATAAACGTTTCGATCAACGCATCTTGCTCGAAGTAGATGAGGCGACCTATTTTGATCGACGACGAAACGATCTGCGCCGGGGTACTCCAAGCGAAGCTTACCTAAAACATGTATGGGATGCCTATTGGGAAAATAAAAAGGGGTTGGACCTCGAAGACGTATATGTCTTTCGCTCGTCCAACCCTGCAGATGAAGCCTTCGAATTCTTAGTTCGCTGAGGCCTCTTCTTTTTCTTTCACTTCAGGTGACTCTTCCTGAGCGGGCATTTCTTCCTTGGGCTCAGTTTTTACGATCGTCATCTCTTCAATGATGTTCGTTGCACCTCCGTATTTCTCGATGATGAACAAGATATAGCGTGCATCAACGGCGATCGTACGCTGAATCTCGTCTTCGAAAGCGATATCACCGCTCATGGCCTCCCAGTTTCCATCAAAGGCACATCCAATGAGTTCACCTTTTCCGTTGATCACCGGCGAACCTGAATTACCACCTGTAATGTCGTTATTGGTGATGAAACAAACTACCAGTTCGCCATCTTCATTGACCCAACGCCCGTAGTCTTTGGCCTTGTATAGCTCATTCAATTTTTCCGGTACGTAGAACTCGTCATCACTGTCGTCCTCTTTTTCCATCACACCTTGCAAGGTGGTGTAGTAGCTGTAGTGAACGGCATCGCGTGCGCTGTAATCACCAACCGTACCAAAGGTCATTCGCATGGTGAAGTTTGCGTCCGGATAATAGCTCTTATTCGGGTTCATTTCGCGTAGTCCGGCAATGAACTTACGAGCACCTTCCGACTTCTTAACACCTGCAGCGCGGCGAACCGGTGAGATGTTTTGAATGTAGTCGTTCAGGATACCATCCATCAGCTGAAATACGGGATCCTTTGCGAAAACTTTGGCCTTTGGATTCTCGAGGAATTCGTTGAAGCGATCGGCATCCGTGAACACGGATTTTTCATAGGCCTTCTCCGCCATTTTGTCGAAGTCGCTCTCGTACTTCTCGATCATTTCTTAACCAACCGGCGCCTGTTGATCGGCCGGTACGTTCATAGCGTACATCTGTATCATAGCCGCGAAGATGTCGCGGTCGATGTCCGTATTCTTGCTTTCAAAGGGCTCGGCTGCCATTGGCGCCAAACCAGCTTTGAGCTGCTCGATCTTCTCGGTGTTCTCTTCGAGTACGGCACTCTGAAGTGAGCGTGTACGATAAGCGAACAGGAAGCTCGCCGGCCCCTGGAAAATAGCTTCGTTGAGGTATTCGTTTGCCAAGGCCGTCTTCGTGTAATCAACGTATGCTTCTTCAATCAGATTCAAAGCTCCGCCGTATTGATCCTGACGGGTTGTGTACAAATTGACCCAAGACTCGAAATCGTCCTCGATCTTCTTCTTTTTGTCGTATACATTGTTCTTTTTCAACTGCTCGGTCTGACCGATATAGTACTTCCGGTAATTCGCTGTTTGAGCGTAGGTCGAAGCATATTGAATACGGTTTGCATCGTCAGCATCCATGTATTCTTTCATGATCTCCAATTTCTTGGCGCGTATGTCTACGATGGCTTGGTTCTTAACATCAAGAGCCTCGCGGATTCCGAAGCTCGTCAGGTAACGATCAGTGCTTCCAGGATAGCCGAAGATCATGGCGAAATCTCCATTTTCGACTCCGTCGATAGAGATCGGCAAGTGGTGTTTCGGAGTGTAAGTAACATTCTCCTCACTGTAGTCCGCCGGTTTGTTATCGGCATGTGAGTAAACGCGGAACATGCTGAAGTCACCGGTGTGGCGAGGCCACATCCAGTTGTCGGTGTCGCCACCGTATTTTCCTACTGACTCGGGTGGAGCTCCTACCAAACGGATATCAGTGAATACTTCATAAGTAAATTGGTAAAACTCATTCCCTTCGAAAAAGTCTTTGATCTCCACCTTGTATTCGTTGCCCTCAGAAGCTGCGTCGATCAGCTCTTTGATCTTGGCTCCGACCGCAGAGCTGCACTCTTGCTCCGACATGGTGTCCGAAACGGCGCTCAATACCTGGTCAGTAACATCGTCCATGCGCACCAGGAAAGTAGCCGTAAGCCCCGGGACCGGCAATTCCTGATCTTTCGCCAAAGCCCAGAATCCGTTGGTCAAAATGTCGTTCTCAACGGTTGAGTGGGATCGAATGGCATCGTATCCACAGTGGTGGTTGGTCAAGATCAACCCTTGGTCCGATACGATCTCTCCGGTACAAAACCCGCCGAAGTTCACGACCGCGTCTTTCAAGCTCGAGTGGTTTGCGCTGTACAATTCATCGGCCGTCAATTGCAGTCCGAGCTTTTGCATATCGCGCTCATTAAGTCGCTTGATCAACAGCGGCACCACATTCCCTCGTTGGCCAAACCGGCCATTGGGAAAGCAAAAATTGCCGCCAAAGCGGCGAGAATCATCCTTTTCATATAAATCAGCTATTTGTGTAATTTCTAATTCGGCCGCTAAGGGTAGCGATTTACGCCCGTTTTTTGAATACCGGAACGGTAGAACACGGCTCTCCAAACATGATGCTTTTAGCTACGGGCTGCACTTTTTGAACAAAGGCCGCGAAGGCGTCCATCGGCACCGGTTTATCTCCGCACCCCTTCAAAATGATTCGCTGATCCCTGAATTCCTCCACGTCCAGATCGTCAATAATCTCCTGGTACAAAACGCTCTCAAGGTGATCGAGACTTCCCACCACTACTTTTTTGGCGTGCGGAGCCAAAGACGAAGCCATGAGCATGTAGGCCCAAGTCGGTACAATCGCGTCCTCTGTGCAGTCGACCGCCACGTATGCATCGGCGTATTGGCTAAAATCGTGCTCGGCGATCGCGGCGCGGTAATCCTTTTCCCGCAACATGATGCCCTCGTAAAGCCAGTCTTTGAGGTCTATGAATATGCGCCTCTCGGCGCGATAATAATCTTCGAGGTTTACCGGAAACAGTGCGCTATTGGCAACTTTATTGACAATTTCGTCGGCCATATTAGAGGAATCCGAGTTCTAATTTCGCCTCTTCGCTCATCATGTCCTTATCCCAAGTGGGCTCAAAGGTGATCTCAACTTTGCCGGTCATGACTTCTTTGAGGGTCTTGACCTTTTCTTCAACCTCCAACGGCAAGCTTTCTGCCACGGGGCAATTTGGTGAGGTAAGGGTCATGAGTATATGAACATCGCCTTCATCCGACACCTGGACGTCGTAAATGAGACCGAGCTCGTATATGTTCACTGGGATCTCGGGATCGTAGATCGTGCAAAGCACGCGTACGACATCTTCACCCAGTTTTTGTTGTTGTTCTTCGTTCAACAGCATATCAATCGTTTTTGCTTTGATACGCCAATGCGTAGAACTTCATTTGCTTCACCATGGCGAGCAGTCCATTGGCGCGGGTGGGCGACAAGTGCTCCTTTAAGCCAATTTCGTCGATGAAGTGAAGATCTGCATTCACGATATCTTCAGGCTTTTCGTTGGACAGCACGCGTATCAAAAGGGAGATGATCCCTTTGGTTATGATAGCGTCGCTATCAGCAGTAAATGTGACCTTCCCGCCGTTTGAGGCGGCATTCAACCACACCTGGCTTTGACAGCCCTTTATGACCTGGTCCGGGGTCTTGTATCTTTCGTCGATGAGGGGTACCGACTTTCCCAGGTCGATGAGGTAGTCGTATTTCTGCATCCAGTCTTCGAACATGGAAAACTCGTCGACGATCTCTATCTGTTTTTCCTCGATGCTCATCAGGCAAACATGGTTTTAACTCTTTTCAATCCTTCGATCAATCTATCGATCTCCTCTTCGGTATTGTAAAAGGCAAAACTCGCACGCACCGTACCCGGAATCTCGAAGCGGTCCATAACGGGTTGGGTGCAATGGTGTCCGGTTCGAACAGCTACTCCGAGTTTATCGAGAACCATTCCGGTATCGTAGGGGTGAATACCTTCCAGGAGAAAGGAGATCACACTGGCTTTGTTACGCGCTTCACCATAGATCTTGAGGCCTTCGATCTGCTTCAGCTTTTCGGTTGCGTAGTGCAGCAAGGCTTGCTCGCGCTCCTGAATCACATCCCAGCCGATCCCATTCAAGTAATCGAGCGCATGCCCAAAGACTACTACTTCTGAGATATTCGGAGTTCCTGCTTCGAACTTGTAAGGTAGGTCGGCCCATGTGCTGTGATCCAAGAAAACCTCTTTGATCATTTCCCCTCCACCTTGATATGGAGGCATTTTTTCGAGCCATTCCTCTCGTCCGTAAAGGACTCCCAATCCGGTGGGTCCGCACATCTTGTGGGCCGAAAAGGTGTAGAAATCGGCACCGATATCTTGCATGTCGATGGGCATGTGCGGGGCACTTTGAGCTCCATCGATCAACACCGCGGTACCCACTTCGTGTGCTGCTTCTACGATCTCTTTGACCGGATTCACGGTGCCAAGCGAATTGCTGATGTGGTTGATGGCAACAAGCGCTGTATTCTTGTTGAGAAGTTTGCGAAAGGTGTCCATGTCGAGCTCGCCTTGATCGGTGATCGGAATCACTTTGAGCTGAGCTCCACGCTGAGCGCAGATCAGTTGCCATGGCACAATATTACTGTGGTGCTCCATGTTCGAAATGATCACCTCTTCACCTTCCCCGATGAAGTTTTGACCAAAGCTCGAGGCAACCAGATTGATTCCGTCCGTGGTTCCCTTAGTAAAGATCACCTCGTGAATGTGCTCTGCATTGATGTGCTTCTGAACTTTTTTTCGAGTCTCTTCGAACGCATCCGTTGCGCGCTGGCTTAGGTAGTGTACACCGCGGTGGATATTGCTGTTGATGTGCGTGTAGTAATTCGATATTGCATCAATGACCACCTGCGGCTTTTGAGAAGTCGCGGCATTGTCGAAATAGGCCAGAGGCTTATCGTATACCACTTCAGACAAAATGGGGAAGTCCGATCGAATCTTAGCTATGTCCAAGGTATCCGTGCTCATAGTTCGAAATCGATATCCACATTCAATTTTTTGGCGATGATCTTGTTCAATCGTTTACGGAGTGCTTCAATGCGTACGATCTCCATGGCATCGTGCTTGAAGGCGTAAAGCAAGGTCGCTTTGGCTTCGCGATCGCCAATTCCCCGACTCTTCATATAGAACAGAGCTTCTTCATCGAGCTGACCGACGGTGCAACCGTGGCTGCATTTAACGTCATCGGCATAGATCTCGAGTTGAGGTTTACTGTCGATGGTAGCCGTATCGGTCAAAAGCACGTTGTCGTTTTGCTGAAAGGCGTTCGTCTTTTGAGCGTCGGGTTGTACCACGACCGAGCCGTTAAATACTCCATGACTTTTGTCGTCAAAGATTCCCTTGTACAACTCGTTCGATTGACAATTTGGGACTGCATGATCAACGACGGTGTGGTGATCGACGTGTTGACGGTCGTTCAAAAGGGAGATACCATTCAAATTCGCTTCGGCGTATTCGCCCTTGAAGGTGAAGCGCAGGTTGTTTCGAATGAACTGACCTCCCGTCGAGAAAGTGCCAATGGAAACGTTACTTCGAGCTTCTTGCTCAACGGTCGTAGTATCGATCAATGAAGCGGTTTCTACATCGTTCTGGATCTTGTACAGCGACAATCGCGCATCTTCCTTGGCAGATATCTCCGTCACCGAGTTCGTGAAGGTGGAGTTTTCATCACCTAAACTTTGATGGCGCTCGATCAGCTGAACTTCGGCGTTCTTACCAACCACGATAAGGTTACGCGGTTGAACCAGAAAATCGCGTTCGCGCTTGGTACTGAAATAAACGATCTGGATCGGCTTATCGACAGTTACTCCATCGGGTATTTCGATCAAAGCACCTTCGTAGGCGAACGATGTGTTCATGGCCAAAATGCCATCGTTTTCATCCGATGCGATCTTCGTAAAATAGTTCTTGACCACATCGCTGTTCCTTTCCAGAGCGTCACACAAACAGCCAAGGTGAAAATCCTTGGTTGGAATATTGGACATCCAAGAGCTGAACATGCCGTCGACGAAAACGATTCGGTACGAGTCGATCTCGTGGACCAGGTATTGTTTTACATCGCGATACTCAAGAGCTTCATCCGAATTCGGAGTAAAAGAGTAGTCGCGTTTGGTGATGGGTATGAGTGAAGTGTATTTCCACTCCTCATTCTTTTGAGTTGGAAACCCCAGTTTTTCGAATCGATCAAAAGCTTCCGAGCGGATCTTGTGTACGGGCGTTTTGGAATGCCCGTTCAAGCTCGCTTCAAAGGCCATGAACGAATGAATTATATCTTCTTTCAGAGCCATTGTTATACCGTTTGAGCGATTTCTTGTTTGATCCAATCGTAACCTTTCTCCTCGAGTTCAAGAGCCAATGATTTGTCTCCTGACTTTACGATGCGACCGTCGAGCATCACGTGCACCACGTCAGGAACGATGTAGTTCAACAGGCGTTGATAGTGCGTGATCACTATGACCGCATTATCTTTGATCTTGAGTTTGTTTACTCCGTTCGCCACGATCTTCAGCGCGTCGATATCGAGCCCGGAATCCGTTTCATCCAGGATCGCCAATCTCGGTTCTAACATGGCCATTTGGAAGATCTCATTACGCTTTTTTTCTCCACCGGAAAACCCTTCGTTCAAAGATCGATTGAGGAATTTTCGATCCATTTCGAGGAGTTCCATGTTCTCGCGCATCATTTGGAGCATTTCCTTCGCTGGCATCGGATCTAGTCCTTTGGCTTTGCGCGTTTCATTGATGGCGGTCTTGATGAAGTTCGTCACCGAAACCCCGGGAATCTCCACCGGGTATTGAAACGACAGGAACACGCCTAGGTGTGCGCGGTCTTCTGGCTCCATATCGAGGAGGTCCTCTTTCAGGAAGCTGATGCTTCCACTGTCGACCTCGTACTCTTCACGTCCGGCGATCACCGAGGAAAGAGTTGATTTTCCACTTCCGTTAGGACCCATGATGGCATGTACTTCGCCCGGGTGTACTTCGAGGTTGATCCCCTTCAATATTTCTTTGCCTTCGACAGAGGCTTTGAGATTGTCTATTTTGAGCATGATATCTTGTTCGCTTGTTGCTTTGATGATTAACCTACACTTCCTTCTAAGCTGATCTCGAGAAGTTTTTGCGCCTCTATGGCAAACTCCATAGGCAGCTTGTTCAAAACTTCTTTTACGTAGCCATTCACGATCAACGCAATGGCCTCTTCTTCTCCGAGTCCTCTCTGCTTACAATAGAAAATTTGTTCTTCTCCGATCTTAGAGGTCGTTGCCTCGTGCTCTATTTGAGCCGAATCGTTCTTTACTTCGATGTACGGGAAAGTATGGGCACCACATTTATCTCCCATGAGGAGTGAGTCACATTGTGAGAAGTTTCTCGCGTTCTTGGCGTTCTTCATAATCTTCACCAGACCTCGATAACTTCCGTCTGAATGACCGGCAGAAATACCTTTCGCAATAATGGTGCTCTTGGTGTTCTTGCCAATATGGATCATCTTGGTTCCGGTATCGGCTTGTTGGCGATTACTGGTTACGGCCACAGAATAAAATTCTCCGACCGAATTATCGCCTTTCAAGATGCACGATGGATACTTCCAAGTAACGGCCGAGCCGGTCTCAACTTGAGTCCAGCTGATCTTGGCGTTCTCGTGACAAATACCACGTTTCGTAACGAAATTATATACACCGCCTTTTCCGTCCTTATCACCCGGATACCAGTTTTGGACCGTTGAGTATTTGATCTCGGCATTGTCCAAGGCCACGAGTTCAACAACGGCGGCATGAAGCTGGTTCTCGTCGCGCTGTGGAGCCGTACATCCCTCGAGGTAGCTCACGTAACTGCTGTCTTCAGCAACTACAAGGGTACGCTCGAACTGACCCGTACCGGCGGCGTTGATCCTGAAATAAGTACTCAACTCCATTGGGCATCGAACCCCTCTCGGGATATAGCAAAATGACCCGTCCGAGAATACGGCTGAATTTAACGCTGCAAAAAAGTTGTCTGTTGGAGGCACTACCGTTCCGAGGTACTTACGAACCAAGTCCGGATGTTTTTGAATAGCCTCACCCATAGAGCAGAAGATGATCCCCAGCTCACCGAGTTTCTCTTTAAAACTGGTGGCCACCGACGAAGAGTCTACTACCACATCTACGGCTACTCCCGTCAGGCGCTTTTGCTCATCAAGTGAGATACCGAGGCGCTCAAAGGTCTTGAGCAATTCCGGGTCGACTTCTTCAAGGCTATCCGGGCCTTTTTTCTTCTTAGGGGAAGAGTAGTAGGTAATGCCCTGGTAGTCCGGCTTTGCGTACTTGACCTTTTGCCAATTGGGCTCCTTCATTTTGGACCACTTTCGGAAGGCGTTCAAACGCCATTCGAGCATCCATTCGGGCTCCTCCTTCTTGGCAGAGATCATACGGATAACATCTTCGTTGAGCCCCGGCGGAATCGCGTCGTTCTCAATGTCCGTGTAAAAGCCGTATTTGTACTCAGAGGTAGTTACTTCCTCTAATACTTTATTCTCGTCACTCATAATGAGTAGTAATCAAATTTAAACCGCGAAGCTCTCGCCACATCCACAGGTGCGCGACGCATTCGGGTTGTTAAAGAAAAATCCTTTTCCGTTTAGTCCTCCACTGTATTCGAGTGTGGTTCCCACGAGGTATAAAAAGCTCTTTTTCTCCACCACGATCTTAATGCCTTTGTCCTCAAACATCTTGTCTGTTTCGCTCATGTTCCTGTCGATCTTGAGCTCATAAGACAAGCCGGAGCAACCACCACTTGTAACACCAACGCGCAAGTAGCTGTTTTCCACTGTACTGCCTTCTTCGGCCATCAGTTGAATCAGCTTATCCTTCGCCGTGTCTGAAACTTGTATCATGGTTATTTATAATTAATCTAAATACAGCGCAAAAGTACGAATTACACTGCAAACGCTATTCGGCGATCAATGTTTAAATGGCTAATTTTGCCCCATGAGCATACTCGAGGACAAAAACCCCCAACGCACACCGTTATCCGAATTAGGGGAGTTCGGACTCATCGATCATTTGACGCAAAATTTTTCGCTTGCAAACCCATCTTCCATTGTAGGTATTGGGGACGATGCTGCCGTCCTTTCGGACGGAAATGAGCGTGTGAAGGTCGTTACGACCGATATGTTGGTGGAGGGTGTTCATTTCGATCTGTCGTATGCACCTTTGAAACACTTGGGATATAAGTCCATGATCGTGAACTTCAGCGACGTATACGCCATGAATGCCGTACCTGAGCAGGTAACCGTTTCAATCGCCGTATCGAACCGCTTCCCGGCAGAAGCTTTGGAAGAGTTCTACGATGGAATTCACCTTGCATGCAAGATGTACGGCGTTGACCTTGTTGGCGGAGATACCACCTCGAGCACGAGTGGGCTCATTATTTCGGCAACGGCAATAGGTTCTGCTACAAAAGGCGAGATAATATTGCGCTCGACGGCCAAGGCAGGAGACCTCGTTGTGGTGTCGGGAGACCTCGGTGGCGCATACATGGGACTTCAAATTCTGGAGCGCGAAAAAGCAGTGTACCGCGATAATCCCGACATGCAACCCGACCTCCAGGGTAATGAATACGTGCTCGAACGCCAGTTGAAGCCGGAGGCCCGAAAAGATATTCCCGAGTTGCTCAAACAGCTCGAAGTAAGGCCAACGGCGATGATCGATGTCTCTGACGGCCTTTCCAGCGAGGCACTTCATTTGGCACGGAAGAGCGGCTTGGGGGTTCGGTTGTACGAAGACAAATTCCCTATCGATCCCAATGTGCTTCGATTGTGCGACGAATTCCAATTGGATCCGACCGTTCCAGTGCTAAACGGCGGAGAGGATTACGAGCTCTTGTTCACCATTCCTCAAGACGATTTCGAAAAGATCAAAGGCAACCCCGATCTGACGGTGGTAGGTCACATGACCGAGGAAGAATCGTATTACCTGATTAGCAAAGACAGTAAGGCTCATCCACTGAATGCACAAGGTTGGAATGCATTGCTAAAAAAAGAAGTTGAATAAATACGCTAACCGTGAACTTTCCGTTTACGTATTAGTTACTAAATGCGAATGTCACCGGACTACGACATTCCATAGGTTTAAGTTTTGAAAATCCCCCTTGTCTCCCAGGAGGGATTTTCTGTTTTATGCCGTTCGGTCCAGGAACTGTTGCAGGGCATTCACAGCGGCAGGTGAATCTTCTAAATGACTCATGTGGCCTACCTGCGGTAGGATGTCAGCCATCACCTCGGGGTGTAGTCCGAGGAACTGTATCTCGCGACGTGCATCTACAGCAGGGTCTAAGCCCCCTACGACCGCATGTGCCCGAGGTGCAGAGGTGAACACGGTACGTCTATCTGGACGATCCCTCATTCCTCGCAAGGCCGCTGCAATGCCATTGGGGTCGGTCTGAATGGCCCATTGAGTTGCCAATTCGATCTCGTCGTTTTTGGCATCGCGAAGCGGTGCGGCGAAGAAATTTCGCACCGCTTCTTTCACGAACATCACTCGACCCGTATCCAGGGCCTGGGTCGCCCTGTCGCGATGCGCCTTCTTCTCCTCGCTGTCGGGATATGCGGTGCTGTGATACAACATCAATGCATTAATGCGCTCCGGATAACGCTCGGCGTACGCCAAGGCAGTGTACCCTCCCATAGAGTGTCCAATTACCCGAACGGGCCCTTGAATACCCCCATCGGCCAGTGCCAGTTCAATACATTCGGCCATGAAATCCATGCTGTGCACCGGGCCAAAAGAGCTGGTTCGGCCATGTCCGGGCAAGTCAATAAAGAGGTGTTTCCCATCGGGCCGCAGGCCCCCATCCCAAATAGGCTGCCACATATTGCTGTTCTCCAGAAAACCGTGCACCCAGACCGTGGTGCCCGCGCCGCCGAAATCGTTCAGGGCATAGGCGACTTCGCCGTCGGCCAACGGAAAGCCGCGCCAATTATTTGGAAAATCGGACATCGTTTAGCTGTTCATATAATCTTCGATCTCATCGACCTCCTTAGGAGCACCCTCGGTGAAGTTGATTAGTCCTTCCTCGGCAATGAGTACATCGTCCTCGATGCGGATACCGATGCCCTCTTCGAGGATGTAGATACCGGGCTCACAAGTGAAGCAGTTGCCGGCTTCCATCTTTTTATCCCAAGGACCATAATCGTGCACGTCGAGACCTAAGTAATGGCTGGTGCCGTGCATGAAATATTTTTTATAGGCCGGCCATTTTGGGTCTTGGTTCTTGATGTCGGTCTTGTCGATGAGCCCCAACCCGAGCAATTCAGACTCCATCAATTTGCCTACTTCTTTGTGGTATTCGTGAAGTTGGTTTCCCGGACGCAACAGGGCCATCGATTCTTTCATGACGCGGAGAACAGCGTTATACACATCCTTTTGGCGTTGGGTAAAGCGACCGTTGACCGGAATGGTTCGGGTGATGTCGCTTTTGTAATTAGCCAGCTCGCAGCCGCAATCGAGCAGCAACAAATCACCGTCCCTACACTCTTTATTGTTTTCGATGTAGTGAAGCACACAGGCATTTGCGCCACTGGCGATAATGGGGTCGTATCCGAATCCGCGAGAGCGTTTGCTCACGTATTCGTGCAGGAACTCCGCTTCGATCTCGTATTCCATGACGCCGGGCTTCACGAATTTCATGACACGTTTAAAAGCGCTCACGTCGAGTTCGCAAGTTGCACGCATGAGGGGAATTTCCTCCTCTTGTTTGATGGCGCGGATCTGATGCATGATCGGATTTGCGCGATCGTAACGGTGAAGTGGATATTGCTCCTGGATCTTTTTGCGGAATCGCTCGTCGCGGGTCTCCACTTCATTGCCTTGGCGGAGGTGTTCGTTCGAGTTGAGGTAAGCGACTGTAGCCTCGGACACGATGGTCTTCATGATGGTATCGAACTGCGACAACCACTGAACATTTTTGATACCGCTGATTTCAGTAGCTCGGTCCTTGGTCAGCTTTTCTCCCTCCCAGATAGCGATGTGCTCGTTGGTTTCTTTCACGAACAAAATTTCGCGATGCTCTTCGTGGTAGGCATCGGGGAAAAGTACGAGTATGGTGTCTTCTTGATCTGCTCCGCTCAGGTAAAAGAGGTCGCTGTGCTGTACGAACGATCGGGTTCCGTCGGCATTGGTCGGGTAAATATCGTTCGAATTGAAGATGGCGACCGCATTGGGTTTAATCTGAGCCGTAAAGCGTTTTCTGTTCTTTACGAAAAGTGAAGAGGGGATGGGATCGTATTTCATCGAAATGTATTTGGGACAAAGCTACAAAGCTGATCGGCAAAAAACGAAAGGGGGGCTACTTGGGTTTAGAAGGGTTCCATATTGTGCGTTTGAACACATTTTACGTAGGCGATGTTTTGTATGTCGAACGGCTACAGCGTACATTTGCGTGCAATGTGCTAAAAACCAACTCTAATGAGTAACTCTGGATTTCTTGGATCTTCGTTAGTTAAAAAGTACTTGATGGCCGCTACCGGATTGTTCCTGTGCATATTTCTCATCGGTCACCTGGCCGGAAACCTACAACTGTTTGTGCCGGGATACGAAGGCAAGTTGGCCTTCAATGAATACGCGGTGTTCATGACGACTAATCCGGCCGTGAAATTGCTTTCATACCTCACGTACTTCTCGATCTTGTTCCACGCCGTGGACGGAATCATGCTGGCTCGTCAAAACAAAGCGGCTCGCCCCGAAGGCTACGTGATGGAAAAGGCATCGAAAAACAGCGGATGGAGTAGCCGGAATATGGCCTTGCTTGGAGTGATCACCTTGGCATACATCATCTTCCACATGGCCGATTTCTGGTACGGGTACAAGTTCGGCGATATGCCGTATATGATGAACGAGGCCGGAACGGCGGTTTTGACCAAGGACGGAGCGGCGATCGAAGCGGGTATGGTTCGCGATGGACATGTGTTCGATATGGCCGGTGTCGATAAAGGGCCCGTAATGAAGGACCTGCACGAAGAAGTCGTTGAGGCATTTCAAATCTGGTGGATGGTCTTGATATACGTGATCGGTATGATCGCTATAGCATTCCACCTATGGCACGGAGTACAAAGTGCCTTCCAGTCGATAGGGGTCAATCACGAGCACTACACGCCGATGATCAAAAAGATTGGAGTGGCCTTTGCCGTGATCGTGCCGGTGCTGTTCGGCCTCATTCCCGTGTACCTCTATTTTGTTTAATCCGAAGAATCCGACGATATGAATTTCGACGCAAAAATACCTATAGGTCCACTCGCGGAGAAGTGGACCAATCATAAGAACAATATTCGTCTCGTAAACCCGGCGAACAAGCGATTGATCGATGTTATCGTGATCGGAACCGGATTGGCCGGAGGTTCTGCTTCGGCATCATTGGCCGAAATGGGCTATAATGTAAAGGCGTTCTGTTTCCAAGATTCACCCAGGCGAGCGCACTCGATCGCCGCGCAAGGTGGAATCAATGCCGCGAAGAATTATCAGAACGACGGGGATTCAGTTTACCGTTTGTTCTACGATACCATTAAAGGTGGTGACTACCGCTCTCGCGAGGCCAACGTTTATCGCCTAGCTGAGGTGTCGGCGAACATCATTGACCAGTGCGTGGCGCAAGGAGTTCCCTTCGCACGTGAGTATGGTGGATTACTGGATAACCGGTCCTTTGGTGGGGTACAGGTAAGTCGGACCTTTTACGCTAAAGGGCAGACCGGACAGCAGCTGTTACTGGGTGCCTATAGTGCCATGAGTCGCCAGATCGCAAAGGGTAAGATCGAAATGTACAACCGACACGAAATGCTCGATGTAGTGATCGTGGACGGAAAAGCTCGTGGGATCATTGCCCGTAACTTGGTCACCGGAGAGATCGAACGACACTCGGCGCACGCCGTGGTGTTGGCCTCAGGGGGTTACGGAAACGTATTCTTCCTGAGCACGAACGCCATGGGATCGAACGTGACTGCGGCATGGAAAGCCCACAAGAAGGGCGCTGCGTTTGCAAATCCGTGCTACACGCAAATTCACCCGACATGTATTCCAGTTTCCGGAGAATCACAGTCGAAACTAACCTTGATGTCGGAGTCGTTGCGTAACGACGGACGAATTTGGGTTCCGGCCGAAAAAGAAGACGCTATCGCCGTTCGCGAAGGCCGCTTGAAGCCGACCGATATTCCCGAAGAAAAAAGAGATTACTATTTGGAGCGTCGCTACCCGAGCTTCGGTAACCTCGTTCCCCGCGATGTGGCTTCGCGTGCAGCGAAGGAGCGTTGCGATGCGGGATTTGGAGTTAACCAAATCGGGGAGGCTGTTTTCCTCGACTTCAGTGCGGCGATCAAGCGATATGGAGCAACGGAAGCCAACGTACGCGGACATCATAATCCGACCGAAGAAGAGATCGTGAAACTCGGTAAGGAAGTAGTAGCCGCCAAGTACGGTAACCTGTTCCAGATGTACGAAATGATCACGAATGACAATCCGTACGAAACACCCATGAAGATTTATCCGGCAGTGCACTACACCATGGGTGGAATTTGGTGCGACTACAACCTCATGACCACGGTGCCCGGGTTGTACGCAACCGGAGAAGCCAACTTCTCGGATCACGGAGCAAACCGCTTGGGTGCATCGGCTTTAATGCAGGGCTTGGCCGATGGATACTTCGTATTGCCTTATACCATTGGTGACTATTTGGCCGATGACATTAGAGCCGGTGCGATTCCAACGGATTCACCCGAGTTCGACGAGGCCGAGAAAAGCGTTCGCGATCAGATCGATCGCCTCGTCAACAATAACGGAACCAAGACCGTTGATCATTTCCACAAGCGTCTCGGTAAGATCATGTGTAACGACTGCGGAATGGCACGTAATAAAGAAGGTTTGGAGAAAGCGATCAAGGAGATCCAGGCCTTGCGCGAAGAATTCTACGCAGAGGTTCGCGTACCGGGATCGGCCGATGATTTGAATCTCGAACTAGAGAAGGCGATGCGCGTAGCCGACTTCATGGAACTCGGCGAATTGATGTGTCACGATGCTTTGAATAGGGAAGAATCGGCGGGTGGTCACTTCCGCGAGGAATACCAAACCGAGGAAGGCGAGGCCCTTCGTCGCGATGATGAGTTTGCGTATGTAGCAGCATGGGAATTCACTGGAAACCCAAGTGAACCGAAGTTGCACAAAGAAGAGCTCAAATTCGAGAACGTTGAATTGAAGACCCGTAGTTACAAATAAGAATTGCCAAAAATCCAGCATATGAATCTCACACTAAAAGTTTGGCGACAAAAAGGGCCTAACGATAAAGGTCGAATGGAAGAGTACAAGGTGAGCGATATTTCACAGGATATGTCCTTTTTGGAAATGATGGACGTGCTCAATGAGCAGCTCGTGGAATCGGGTGATGAGCCCGTTGCCTTCGATCACGATTGTCGTGAAGGAATTTGTGGCTCTTGCTCCATGTTCATTAATGGAGAGGCACACGGACCAGGTCGTTTAATTACGACTTGTCAGTTGCACATGCGCTCATTCAAAGATGGTGATACCATATATATAGAGCCATGGAGATCGAAAGCGTTCCCGGTGATCAAAGATTTGGTGACCGATCGCTCTGCCTTTGACCGCATTATTCAAGCGGGTGGATTCGTATCTGTTAATACGAGTGGAAACACCTTGGATGCAAATGCCATTCCTGTACCGAAAGAGGATGCGGACAAGGCTTTTGATGCAGCGACTTGTATCGGATGCGGTGCTTGTGTGGCAACGTGTAAAAATGGTTCGGCGATGCTGTTTACCAGTGCCAAAGTATCGCAGCTTGCTTTGCTGCCACAGGGTAAGGTCGAAGCTTCTGAGCGTGTTTTGAACATGGTGAAACAAATGGACCTCGAAGGGTTTGGTAACTGTACCAACACGGGGGCATGTGAGATCGAGTGTCCTAAGGGAATCAGCCTAGAGAACATTGCGCGAATGAACCGCGAGTACTTGAAAGCCAGTTTGGCCGATTAAGTTATTCCGGTTTTAGAACTGCTGTGAATCGAGGTCCACGTTACCTCCTGTAAGTATAAGCCCGACACGTTTGTCTTTAAATGTGTCGGGTTCTTTTATGACCACTGCCAAGGGAACGGCACAGCTAGGTTCAATGATGATCTTCATGCGTTCCCAGATAAGCCGCATGGCCACGCTGATCTCCAGATCGGTCACCAGTATGATTCGGTTCAGTAATGGGTGCAACACTTCGAAAGTGTGTTTTCCGAGCGAAGTTCGGAGTCCGTCCGCAATGGTATTCGCCTCTGAAAGCGGGATGATCTTTCCGGCCTTTAAACTTCTATAAGCGTCGTCGGCCCCAATGGGCTCCCCACCGATGACCGCCGTGTCGGGTGACCAATAGTGGGCACTGAGGCAGCATCCGGCCGCGAGGCCGCCACCCCCAATAGGAGGAACGATATAGTGAAGATCGGGAACGTCGTCGATGAGCTCTTTGGCGCAAGTGGCTTGGCCGGTTATGGTGCGCGGATCGTCGTAGGGGTGCATGAAGTATGCCCCCGTACGCTCCTGAACCTCGGCGAGGTGCGATTCGCGGTCTGCGAGGGTAGGAGGGCATTCGATGACCTCGGCTCCATAGCCCTTTACTGCGCGTTTTTTGACTTCGGGTGAATTGGACGGCATCACGATGTAGGCTGGAACACCGTATTGTTTGGCGGCCCAGGCAACGGCCTGACCGTGATTCCCGGAACTGTGGGTGCAGAGTCCGGCCGCGCGCTCCTTTTCGCTCAAGGTAGAGGCGAAGTACGATGCGCCACGTGCTTTGAAAGCTCCGACCTTTTGGAAGTTCTCGCATTTGAAGAAGAGCTGGGCGCCGGTGATTTCGTTGAGCGCCGTGCTGGTGAGAACGGGGGTTCTGTGGATCAGAGGGGCGACGGTGGCGTGGGCGTTCGTAATGTTCGACTTGGGGATCATGGGGTTGGATGGTTGGGGAATGAAAGGGGAGTGTTCACTAAAGTGTGTCATTGGTTAAAAATCTATCTTCAAAATATTCACATAAATCCCTGCGGACAATAGACCAACCGAATATGGTTCCATTCCACCTTGTTTGAGCATTTATT
>JAGWBA010000028.1:32500-40131 GCA_021296215.1 Flavobacteriales bacterium | reverse complement strand
CACAAAAAATCAAGAAAATAAATTGTTAAACCCAAAAGCTCTGCTAAATTGATTGATAATTTCTGTCCAATTTATAGGGGGTCAATACACTTTGGACCGTTCAAATGATCTTACTCTTCACCCTCGAACGTCCGGATGAATTACCGGTTAACGACTACCAACTAAAGAAAGCCGTTTGCGAAGTCTATGGTTACGAAGAAGACAAAAACCTGCCCAAACGGATCGAAGCTATTGGCGAAAAGTAGTGCCCTTATCGGTCCTTGGCCGTGCGCTACTTGTGGAGATGGCGGCACGGAGGTAGAACTTAGAGCAACTAAGAACTCAACAGTTTTCCTTGCCAAGTGAAGTAATCGTCAAAAACACTTAGGTCAATTTCTTCCTTAAAAAGTCCGAAGCAGGTACTTCCGCTACCGCTCATACTAGCGTACACAGCCCCTACTTCGTAGAGTTTGTCTTTGAGGAGGTCGATTTGCGGATGTAGGGGAAAAACGGACCCTTCGAAGTCGTTGTAGATGTGGTGTCTCCACTCTTCGACGGGCTGTTCGATGTTTCTTCGAAGGCCTCGGTCATCGGGATGTTTATCGACACAGGCGTAAGCCTCGGCCGTACCCACGTGGATGTTCGGATAAACGAGCACGAGGTTCCAGCCACTGAGATCCACGTGTGTTTCGTGGAAGCAATCGCCCCGCCGGGTGGCGAACACGGGTTCGTTCTTAATAAAGAACGCGCAGTCGGAACCGATTTGAGCTGCGTGGCGGACAAGATCATCGGGCCGTAGGCCCAAATCGTAAATATAATTTAAAGCCACGAGGGTGTGTGCCGCATCGGAAGAGCCTCCTCCGAGGCCTGCGCCCATGGGAATGCGTTTATAAAGGTGTATGCGGGTAAATGGCAATTCGCAGTCCTTGGCCAGCGATTCAAAGGCCTTGACGCAGAGGTTGGAGCCATCGCCCGAAATGGGGAATCCGCCTGCCGAAAACTCCACTTCTCCCGGCCTACCCCCTTGTTTTTCAGTGACTTCTATGATATCGCACAAGGGTACGGGATAAAATACCGTTTCGAGGTTGTGGAAGCCATCGGGCCGTCGGTTCAAGACGTTGAGACCGAGGTTGATCTTGGCATTCGGATAATAAATCATGCCGTTAAAGATAATAGTTCCGAGTGGCGTTTACGTTAAATTTTGATAGTTTAGACCCCCCAAATCCAACGCTATGGAATATCTCGATTTTGAGCTGCCGATCAAGGAATTGCAGGAGCAGAGAGAAAAGGCGGTCCAGCTGGGTGAAGAAACTCAGGTCGATGTAACGAAGACCTTGAAAGAACTGGACAAGAAGCTAAAGGACGCCCGAAAAGAGATCTACTCGAACTTGTCCGATTGGCAGCGCGTGCAGATGTCGCGCCATCCGAATCGCCCTTATACCCTCGATTACATTCAGGCTTTAACGGGTGGTGACTGGCTCGAGCAGCACGGTGACCGCGGCGTGCGGGACGATAAGGCCATGGTTGGTGGTTTCGGTAGCATCGACGGAAAGACGTATATGCTGATCGGGCAACAAAAAGGAAAGAACACCAAACTCCGTCAGTACCGCAACTTTGGTATGGCGAATCCGGAAGGCTATCGCAAGGCATTGCGCTTAATGCGTTTGGCGGAGAAATTCAATAAACCAATAGTAATCTTCATCGACACGCCCGGAGCGTTTCCCGGGCTCGAAGCTGAAGAGCGGGGTCAAGGTGAAGCCATTGCGCGTAACTTGATCGAGATGTTCAAGATCAAGGTGCCTATTATATGCCTAATTATCGGTGAAGGAGCTTCTGGAGGAGCTTTGGGTATCGGTATCGGCGACAAGGTGCTCATGCTTCAGAATACTTGGTATTCTGTGATTTCACCGGAGAGTTGTTCCTCGATTTTGTGGCGCAGCTGGGACTACAAAGAGCAAGCCGCCGAGGCATTGAAGCTCACCGCTGACGACATGAAGAAGAACAAGTTGGTGGATGGCGTGGTCAAAGAGCCCATTGGCGGTGCACACAGCGATCCTGAAGCCGTGTACGACATCGTGAAGAAGGAGATCCAGAAACACATGGAGAAACTGCTTGAGTTGGAGTCGGATACTCTGATCAAGAAGCGTCGGGAGAAGTTCTCGAAGATGGGCGTGACCGCTTGATGCGAGTTTTTAATTCTTAGTTTTTAGTTCTTAGCTGGCTGTGGTCGATGCATTGGCTATTGGTTGGATAGTTGGATAGAAAACTAGCTAAAAACTTATCACTAAGGCCTAAGCACTTTTTGATCCTTACCAAAACTTCGGGCCTTCATGGATCAAATCAAAAAGCCAATAGCCTATGGCTCAGAAACTAAGACCCCAACGCTAAGAACTACCTCGAATACCACACAAATACGTCTACGACATTACCCCCGGGGGGTGTGACGTAGAGTTGTGCGCCTGAGTCGGCATCGTATCCGATAATAATATTTCCGATGGCGCAAACGAGCTCATTATTGATATCGTCGTACTGCATGAGATCGGGTTCTACTACGGGTTTGAAAAGGAGGTTATTCGTCGACGAGAGGTCAATGCTGTAAATTCCGTCGGACTGCCCATAGTAGTACGTGGTGCTCGATCGCTGCGCGATGGTGCTAATCGGGCCGCTAGGCCCCGGAATTGGAAGTTGATATCCATTTTCATTGTAGAAATAGTAGCGGATCTTGCCGACGCCTTGGTGGTTGGTGGCGATAAGCATTTGGTTTGGGGCCACCGGAAATGCAGCCAAGAAAGAGCCTTCGAGCAAGATCTCTTGTTGTGGAACACCGTTCTCGGCGTTGTATGATGACCAGTGGCGGTTAGGCGTGGCCGTGGACCATTCTTCGACGAAGATATGTCCGTCTTGAAAGTACAGAGATCGCGGGTAGCGAAATTCGGGAAGCGGAAAATCGAGTTCTAGTTGTCCGGCCGCATTCCAGCTCGAGATACGGCCTTCGTGTTTTCCCATGAAGAACGCTTCGCCATCCGTTGCGGAGGTCGAAATGCAGGGATCGCCGGGTGCCGAGGAGCAGGTGCGCTCGTACACGGTGGAATTGGTATTGAGATCGAAAACGCGCATAGGTTCGGTTTCGGTACCTGACGTGACGAGGCGCTGCGTGGCACTGCTGAGTCCGGCCGCGATGAATTCACTCCCAAGGTCAGCAATGGTAGACCACCCTGCTCCTTGGGGCCGTAGGCGTGCGATATACTGCCCTCCCGACTCCACAATGGCCACCAGTCCAAGTCGTTCGCGAGGAACACCGGTGGCATTGAGCTTGGAAAAGGCGTTCGTGCTCGATTCGCCATCGGTTGCGCTAACGAGGAGGTAATAGATTCCGCTGGTCAAATCGATCGGAATTGGGTAATCGAGTTCGATCTGGACATTTTTCCCGCTAGGTTGAAATTTGATTCGCGTGCCTGTAGGAACGAAGAATTCATCGGTGAGGGTGACGGTCCATTTGGCGATCTGCTCATCGTCCATGGCGGTAGCCCGCACCAGGAGAGTATCTCCGGCTTCGATCGCCAACCCATCACTCGGAAGCTCAATAGAGACCACGGGCGGACTCGACTCCGACGGCGTACAGCTGTGGATAACTATAAGTGCCAAAACGCTTAGAATTACGCGTATTTTTATCGTTTTTTGCATACTACCTTCGGCCCTAGGGGCCAAAAAATAAAAGAGGCTTTATGGCTAATGTACAAAACAATCCATCCCGCGGAGTGGCCCGTACCAGCGCGTCGGTGATCGACATGGAGCACGGTCGCGTGCCTCCACAGGCGGTCGACTTAGAGGAAGCGGTGTTGGGTGCATTACTCATTGACAAGAACGCTCTAAACGAGGTGATCGATATCATAAGTGCGGAAGCTTTTTACAAAGAGAGTCATCAGGCCATTTTTAGCACCATCAAAGCATTGTTCGGTGAGAGTAAACCGATAGATATGCTCACCGTAGCCAACTACCTCAAGGAAGAGGGTAAATTGGACATTGCGGGTGGAGATTACTACTTGGCGCAGCTAACGCAACGAGTAAGTTCATCGGCTCACATTGAATTTCATTCGCGGATCATCGTGCAGAAGTACATTCAGCGTGAGTTGGTGCGCGTATCGAGTGAGATCATACGGGATGCCTTTGACGAAACGACCGATGTATTGGAGCTGCTCGACAAGGCGGAAGCTCGGTTGTTCGAGATCACCGAAGGAAACATTAAAAAAAACTACGACTCGGCAGAGAGCCTGATCCAACAGGCCTTGCAGAATATCGAGGATATTTCACGCAAGCAAGGATTGAGTGGGGTACCCAGCGGTTTTACGCAGATCGATAAATTGACTTCGGGTTGGCAAAAGAGTGACTTGGTCATTTTGGCGGCTCGCCCGGGTATGGGTAAAACGGCCTTTGCATTGAGTATGGCTCGAAATATGGCCATTGATCATCAAACGCCAGTTGCCGTCTTTTCCTTGGAGATGTCGAGTGTTCAGTTGATCACTCGTTTGATCTCGAGCGAAACCGGATTGAGTTCGGAGAAATTGCGAAAGGGAAATCTAGAGGATTTCGAATGGCAGCAACTACACGCCAAGATCAAGAATCTAGAAAAGGCTCCTCTATTTATCGACGATACCCCTGCCCTATCGATCTTCGATCTTCGGGCAAAATGTCGACGATTGGTATCGCAGCATAATGTGGGTGTCATCATTATTGACTACTTACAGCTGATGACGACCGGATCGGATCAAAAAGGTGGAAACCGGGAGCAAGAAATCAGTACCATTTCACGTTCATTGAAGAGTATTGCCAAAGAGATCAGTGTGCCGGTCATCGCCTTGAGTCAGTTGAGTCGAGCCGTTGAAACACGCGGTGGATCCAAACGCCCCTTATTGTCCGACCTTCGGGAATCGGGAGCGATTGAACAGGATGCCGACATCGTGAGTTTTATTTACAGGCCTGAATACTACGGGCTCACCGAATGGGACGATGAAGAACATACTCTGTGTGAAGGTCAGGCCGAGTTCATTTTGGCCAAGCACCGTAATGGAGCGCTGGACGAGGTCCGATTGAAGTTCATCGGTCATTTAGCGAAGTTCTCGGACCTCAATGATTTCGGTTATTCGGGTGGCGGTTTTGTAGAATCGAAAATGAACAACGACGATGCCTTTGACGACGGGCAAGTTCCCTTCTAAAATATTCTTATTGCTTATCGGCTTGCTGTTGACCTTCAATGGCATGGCCCGGCATATATTGATCCCGATGGACGAAGCGGGACAAAAGAACCACCTAAAGGCCTATGGTATCGCCTATTGGGTCATTGAAAGAGAAGTGACGGTTCAATGGCTGCTCAATTATCGCGGTGGTAGTTTCCTGATCCCTTATGGCGAGCAGATCGAACGCGAGTGCATTGTGCGCGATGTCAGCTACGATTTGATCGCGGATGTCCAGGCCAATCAAATTTTGGCAGAGATCGCGTCACCAGAGGTGAACATGGATGCCGTAAAACTCGAAAAGGCACCGAAAATCGCTGTTTACTCACCGAAAACTGCGCAGCCATGGGACGATGCGGTGACGCTGGCCTTAACTTATGCCGAGATACCATACGATGTTGTCTATGACGAAGAGGTATTGAACGATTTGTTGTTGCTGTACGATTGGCTCCATTTGCACCACGAAGACTTTACCGGACAATACGGACGATTCTACCGAGCATTTAGAAATGCTCCGTGGTATATCGATCAAAAGCGCGACTCGGAAACGCGTGCGGCGGCTTTGGGCTATACCAAGGTGAGTCAGGCTAAGTTAGCCGTGGCACAGAAGATCAAGAACTTCACTTTGGCGGGCGGATTCCTATTTGCGATGTGTAGCGCCACCGATAGCTACGATATCGCCTTGGCCGCCCAAGGTGTGGATATTTGCGAATATATGTTCGATGGTGACGCTGCCGATCCGGCGGCTCAGTCCAAGTTGGACTATAGTCAAACCTTCGCTTTTGAGGATTTCAAGTTAAGTATGAATCCGAATGAGTATGAATTCTCTAACATTGACGCAACGAATACGAGGCCGAGGAAGCCAGAGCAGGATTTCTTTACGCTATTTGATTTCAGCGCGAAATGGGATCCTGTTCCAACGATGTTGTGTCAGAATCATACTCGTGTGGTAAAAGGATTCATGGGGCAAACGACATCGTACCGCAACGAGGTGTTGAAGCCCGATGTATTGGTGATGGGTGAAAATAAAGCCTGGGGTGAAACGCGTTATATACACGGTGAATTTGGTGAAGGCACCTGGACCTTTTACGGAGGCCACGACCCTGAAGATTATCAGCACATGGTGGGCGATCCGAAGACCGAGCTAGAACTGCACCCAAACTCGCCCGGCTATCGGCTTATATTGAACAATATCTTGTTCCCGGCAGCGAAAAAGAAAAAGCAGAAAACCTGATCTTTTTAGTCAAAGGCCACAAGGATATTTGCACAAAGCGCGAGTCGATTATAGCGAGGCCGAAGGACATTGCATGGCTTAAAGAGTCTATAGGCGATAAGCTATAGGCCGTAGGCGGTGAGGGCTCATTTTCCAAAAGCGCATCACTTAGCACTTGATCGTAGTTCCTGTGGCCCAAGGCGAAAGCTTGTTTTGAATAGCAAAGGCTTAGCACCCTTAACCAGGCCAAGCTCTAAGCTCTAATATTGGCCTCTTAATCCCTCTTGGGCTCATAGCTCATGGTTTTGGTTCAAGGTTTATGGTTCAAGTTCATGGTTCATATCCACTAAGACCTAGTTATAGAATGACCACCGGAGTCCAAACCTCAAAACGAGGTCATTCGTGGGATAATGCGGTGCAGTAAAATACCGGTAATCAAACCATCCGGCATTCACGTGTTCCAGGGTAATGAAGGCGCTGAGCTCCCGTACTTGGGCATTCAGAAAGAGATCGATGAAAGGATAGTTACCAATGGAGACGTCATCTTGTCTCAAGAATGTCGCAACAGAGGGTCTGTATGCGTTTCCATTGAAGCTTGTGGTATAGTTTACCGTGGCTCCGAACTGTACGTGGAGCGGTTTGTTTTCGAAGATTCGCGTATCTACGTACAAGCTAGAGCGTAAAACGATGTCGGGGAGCGCGAGGGAAACGGCGTCAATAGCCTGATACATGACTTCGTTATCCCATCCTAAAATTCCGAAATGAAATCCTTTGACGGCCTTGAATTGCAGCACGCTTTCGAATCGGTCCGAAGACGTTGCACTCGTTGCCGTGTCCACATACGCCCAGTACGGTGTATTCTGCATTCCCGTGTAGTGTACCTCCAGCCGATCGGGAAGTAGTTCATTCCCACGACGCGGACGTGCGCGACCGATTGCTCCGCCAAATCGAATGACATTGAATGAATAGAGATCGCGCTGCCATTGATCGTGGTTACCTCGATACTCGCCGTAGAATTTTCCGGGTGTAAGCAACTGCCAATCTCCGTAGGCACTCCATTTCCAACGTGACGAATCGCCTACCGTACTTTCCAATGTACCTCCGAAGAAGGTATTGGCGGCATCTGGCCCGGCCAACCCTTTCACGACCTTAGCCGAAAGCGTCGCAAAGGGGAGTTTGAATTTGAGGTTACCGAACAACCGGATGTT
>JAGWBA010000028.1:0-27500 GCA_021296215.1 Flavobacteriales bacterium | reverse complement strand
TACCACATGCTCCACCGCTTGTGCGGGCCCCCGTCAATTCCTTTGAGTTTCACCGTTGCCGGCGTACTCCCCAGGTGGATAACTTAATGCTTTCGCTTGGCCGCTGACAGTATATCGCCAACAGCGAGTTATCATCGTTTACGGCGTGGACTACCAGGGTATCTAATCCTGTTCGCTCCCCACGCTTTCGTGCCTCAGCGTCAGTACAAATTTAGTGAGCTGCCTGCGCAATCGGTGTTCTAAGGCATATCTATGCATTTCACCGCTACATGCCTTATTCCGCCCACTTCAAGTTGACTCAAGACTAACAGTATCAATGGCAGTTCCGGAGTTGAGCCCCGGGCTTTCACCACTAACTTATTAATCCGCCTACGCACCCTTTAAACCCAATAAATCCGGATAACGCTTGGATCCTCCGTATTACCGCGGCTGCTGGCACGGAGTTAGCCGATCCTTATTCGTATGGTACATTCAGGCAGGTACACGTACCTGCGTTTATTCCCATATAAAAGAAGTTTACAACCCATAGGGCAGTCATCCTTCACGCGGCATGGCTGGTTCAGACTTTCGTCCATTGACCAATATTCCTCACTGCTGCCTCCCGTAGGAGTCTGGTCCGTGTCTCAGTACCAGTGTGGGGGGACACCCTCTCAGGCCCCCTACCTATCGTAGCCTTGGTGAGCCGTTACCTCACCAACAAGCTAATAGGACGCATACTCATCTCATACCGCCGGAGCTTTAAATGGAAAATCATGCGAAAATCCATTACCATGGGGCATTAATCCGAATTTCTCCGGGCTATTCCCCTGTATGAGGCAGATTGTATACGCGTTACGCACCCGTGCGCCGGTCGTCGTCAGAAAGCAAGCTTTCTACGTTACCCCTCGACTTGCATGTGTTAGGCCTGCCGCTAGCGTTCATCCTGAGCCAGGATCAAACTCTCCATTGTAAAAACTTTGAATTATGTTTGACCTGGTTCTAGGTAATTGACAAGGTTAGTATGTTACCTTACTTTTCCTTGCTTTAATGCTTCCAATATTTTCAAAGAACTGTGACTGTTTCCGGTCGTCTTTATGTCTTCTCTTGACGACCATTCTCTCGAATGGGGCGGCAAAGATACAACTTTTTTTGAACTTATAAACAATCCGTCAAAAAACTTCAAATTTATTTTCGGACCGTCTTTTTAAGAACGTGTTCCTTCATCAGGAACGGGAGGGCAAAAATACGACGGTTTTAAAAATCTGCAAACACCTTTCGATATTTTTTATTAACTCCTGTTTTCAACAAAGAACGTTGCTTGTGAAAGCGGGTGCGAATGTACGCGTCTTTTTCATACGTGCAAGCATCTGCGAAATATATTTTCGAACTTTTTTATACATGCCTGATTATCAGCATGGATTAAGGCGTACTGCTCGAGACCTCCAACGTCTTACCATTGAAGAACTGACCGCCCTCCGTCACGAATCGCGCCGTGTAGGCGCCCACCTCCGCCGCCGTTACCGCAGCCTTAAACCCCGGAAAAGCTTCTTCGAGCATCTGAGTTTGCACCGACCCGAACGCTAAACAGTTGAATCGGATCGCACTTTCCTTATACTCCTCGGCCAAACACTCGGTCAATCCAATTACCGCCGCCTTGCTCGACGAGTAGGCACTCAAGCCCGGAAACTTCACCGAACCTTGTATGCCACCCATGCTGCTCACGTTCACGACATGACCTTGCTTTATGTATGGTAAAACGAATCGAGTCAGTTTTGCGACCCCAAATACGTTGACCTTATATATATGGTACCAGTCGTCGTCGGTTAATTCTGTAAATAACTTGTTCTCGAGCTTGCCCGCATTGTTCAGCACACCATCGATGCGTCCGCCACAGAAGTTCTCTATGGCTTCCTTTAAAGGACCGTAGTCCTCTTGCATCAAATCAAAGGTCAATGGGAGCATATGGTTGTCTCTCTCGGGACGATCCGATACGGCCTTGCACCGCTCAAGCACTTCAGAAGTTCGAGCCAAAGCGATGATTCGCCTTCCCTCACCTTCCGACGCCAAAGAACGCACGACCTCAAAGCCGACGCCCCTGCTCGCTCCGGTGACGATGAAATGCTTCATCAAGCCAACATCGCTACCGGCTGCTCCATGTATTGCTTAAAGGTCTGCAAGAACGCAGCACCCGTTGCGCCATCCACCACGCGGTGGTCACAACTCATGGTCACCTTCATTACATTGCCCGGCACGATCTCGCCGTTCTTCACCACAGGGGTCTGCTTGATTCCCCCAACGGCCAAGATGCAGCTGTCGGGCGGATTCACAATAGCCGTGAATTCCTCAATGCCAAACATACCGAGGTTACTTATGGTAAAGGTGTTACCCTCCCACTCGCTCGGTTGTAGTTTTTTATCGCGCGCCTTGCCCGCCAATTCGCGAACCTCGGCACCGATCTGAGTGAAGGTCTTGCTGTCGGCAAATCGAACTACCGGCACCAACAATCCTTCGTCCACCGCTACGGCCACTCCAATATGTACGTGGTTGTTCCGACGAATGGTGTCGCCCTGCCAAGCGGAGTTCACCGCCGGGTGCTTTCTCAAACTCATCGCCACGGCCTTTATGACCATGTCGTTGAAGCTGATCTTGATATCGGGCATTTCATTGATCTGCTTACGCGCCGCCAGGGCATTGTCCATGTCGATCTCTACCGTTAAGTAGAAATGCGGAGCCGTAAACTTGCTGTCGCTCAAACGACGCGCAATGGTCTTGCGCATCTGCGATACCCTTTCTTCCGTGTAACTCTCTTCCATGTGCGCGGCCGGAGTAACGGCACTGGCCGCTGCGCCCGACTGCTGCGTCGGAGCCAAGGCCGGATTAAACCCGTCGATATCGCGCTTTACGATGCGACCTCCATCGCCACTACCCTGAACGCGGTTCAGGTCAATTCCTTTCTCCTCCGCCAAAGCACGCGCCAACGGCGATGCTTTTATTCGACCATCCATCGAATCACTCACTGCCGGTGCAGGTGCCGGAGCTGACGCCGACGCGGCAGGCTTCGATGGTTCAGGCTTCTCCTCCTTGGCCGGAGCCGGAGCCTCTTCTTTAACTTCTTCCTTGGATGGAGCTTCTTCTTTCGACTCCTCAGAGCCACCGCCCGCTTCGGCCTCTTTCAACAAGGCCGCCACGTCTTCACCTTTTTCACCCAAAATGGCCAAAACGGAATCTACCGGAGCAGCATCTCCCTCACCCACTCCAATGTGCAGCAAGGTTCCCTCCTGGAAGCTCTCGAACTCCATGGTAGCTTTGTCGGTCTCGATCTCCGCAAGCAAATCACCTTCGCTTACCTGATCTCCAACATTCTTATGCCATTTCGCCACGACACCTTCTTCCATAGTGTCGCTCAATCGGGGCATCTTGACGATTTCGGCCATCGCTTATTGTTCTTTTATAAATGGATAGTCTTCTTGAATGTAAACGGTCTTGTACAGATCGTCCACGGTCGGGAATTCAGATTCCTCCGCAAAACTAACAGCAGCATCCACTAACTGTTTCACGCGCTGGTCAATTTCATCCAACTGCTTCTCGGTGGCGTACTTCTTCTTCACGATCTCCTCTCGAACCACATTGATCGGATCGATCTTCTGATACTCAGCTACCTCTTCTTTAGTACGGTATTTCTGCGCATCACTCATTGAGTGACCTTTATAACGATAGGTCTTCAATTCCAAAAGGGTCGGACCATTGCCCTTGCGCGCATGATCCACCGCTTCCTTAACCTCGTTGGCCACTGTAAGCGGATTCATTCCATCTACCGCGCGGTGAGGAATCCCATATCCCGACCCCAACTGATGTAAGTCGGTCACATTGGTCTGACGCGCCACCGAAGTTCCCATGGCATATCCGTTGTTCTCAATGATGAAGATCACGGGCAAATCCCAGGTCGCCGCCAAGCTCAGGGCTTCATGGAAAGCTCCCTGACGAACGGCACCGTCACCCATAAACGTCAAGGTCACCGCATCCGACTCGCGATATTTATCGGCAAAAGCGATTCCGGCCCCAAGTGGAATTTGACCACCCACGATACCGTGACCTCCGTAAAATCCTTTTTCTTTCGAGAACATGTGCATGGAACCTCCGTTCCCCTGGCTCGTTCCCGTTTTCTTACCCATGAGCTCCGCCATCACGTACTTCGGCTCCACACCCATCGCGATCGGATGCACGTGGTTACGATAAGCCGTGATCATTTTGTCCTTGCCCATTTCAATGGCGGCAGCACAACCGGCCAACACCGCTTCCTGACCATTATATAGGTGAAGGAATCCGCGGATCTTTTGCTGAATGTACAAAGCGCTCGATTTATCCTCGACCTTGCGCCACAGCAGCATGTCTTCGTACCACTGTAAATAAAGCTTCTTACTTGCTTTGATCTTTGCCATAGTTCGCCAATTTGGGTCGCAAATTTAACACAAAAAACTTACTCCCAATCCCGAAACCTAAAGGCATACGGCAACAATGCCTCAACGCTGTCCGCCGCCAATATGCGACCCGTGGTTCCCATGAAGTAAACCCGGAGTTTCGCACGCTGGTTTCGCTCCGTCTCGGCCATTACCTGACGACACGCTCCGCAAGGCGCCACAGGTTCCTCGAGATCGTGATCCACGGCGCGGGCAGTAATGAATAAGGCCTCTGCCTCAACGGCAGGATGCGCGGCTCCGGCGGCAAATAGTGCTACTCGTTCGGCGCACAACCCACTCGGAAAGGCGCCGTTTTCTTGATTGTTACCCGTAACTATTTCTCCGTTCGCCAACAATACGGCAGCACCTACTTTGAAATGACTGTACGGCGCATAGGCCTTTTCGCGAGCTTCTTCAGCAGCCGCCAATAGCTCTTGGATGTTTTCGGATAACTCGGTTACGTTTTCGTATTCCGTAAAGGTTGTGGTTATATCTATCTTCTTCATCTGGCCTATTCTGATTTCAAAAGATACACATATTATATACTGTCACTTTTTTCTTGATAAAAAAGTGACTAAAAAATCAAGTCGCTCCCTAGGCCGATTGCGCTGCGCGCAACCGTTCGTCATTTCGCTTCATGCTTTGTTTTGCTCCGCAAAACGCTATTCCGCTTTCATCTCCGCTACTTTTTCTTGATAAAAAGTAGCGCAAAAATCAAGGCTGGCATGCTTCCCCTGCGAAGTGGCGAGCCTTTTCGGGCTTAACCCAAACTCGCCTGCACAGCAGGCTCAAATAGTGGGTTTCGCTAGCCTCAAAGCCTTTTCTTCGCTACGGGTCAGCATGCTATGGCGAATGACCGGCCCAGAATCAAGTGCTCTATGCTCTTGACTTTCAACATTGGACCAATGATGCGGCTACGGGAACAACACCGAAGTTCTTAGTCAACCTTTCGCGATGTGTAAACGATTCCCCGTTGTTCGTTGCTCGTAGTCCGGAAAACAAACAAAGGACATCCGAAAACGATTCTGGCTTTCTGTCCTCGTCTGAAGAATCCCCGGGTTAAAACCCGGAGCTAAATCGCTTCCTAACCAATAAAACATGTTCCGGCGCGTAGCGCAGATTTCCTCTTCGAACACCGCTATCCTCGCGGAGCGAATAGAATTCGAAACAAAAGAAACTGACTTACGCGTAGCGCGAATTGACTTCGCCTTTGGCGAAATAGATTCGGCTTCGCCGAATCGCCTTTTAGGCCTACGGCCTAAAAATCAGTGCCACTGCATGGCACGCCATCCCTTCCTCGTGACCTACAAATCCCATCTTTTCGCTCGTGGTGGCCTTGAGGCTGATTTGGCCGGCTTCGGCACCCATCACTTCGGCTATGCCGGCCTTCATCGCATCAATATGTGGGTTGATCTTGGGGCGCTCTGCCACCAGCGTGGCATCTACATTGCCCAGTGCCCAACCGCGATCGGCAAGCAGTGCCATCACCTCTTTGAGCAAGATCTTGGAGTCGACCCCCTTGTACTTGGGGTCGGTATCGGGAAAGTGATACCCGATGTCCCGCAAATCCGCGGCACCCAGCAAGGCGTCGCATACGGCGTGAATCAAAACATCGGCGTCGGAATGGCCTTTAAGGCTATGTGTATGGTCTATCCGAATACCACCCAGCCACAGTTCACCACCTTCTTCCCAGCGGTGTACATCGTAGCCGAATCCGATCCGAAACGGAGCCATTAATTCAAGTCTTCAGACAAGCCCATCAAGTTCTCCAAGTCGAAGAACAGGGTAAATCGAAGGGTGTTCTCTAGGGGGCTACGCACCGTGCTCGTGGCCGGAATCAAATACGCGAAGTCCAGTCCGAATACATTGTACTTGATGCCCGCTCCCAAAGTGAAGTACTGACGACCACCTTTCTGCTGAGCTTCGTAGAAGTATCCACCGCGAACGGCGAATTGCTTATTGTACCAGTATTCCACCCCGGCCGAAATGGTGATCTCGTTCAACTCCTCTTGGAATCCACCCGGAGCGTCACTGAAGCTTTGAATGACACCTTGTACGGGTGGCACATCCGGATCCTTTCCATTTTCAATGACGTAGTTTCCGTCTTGGTCGCGAATTCGCTGGCCTGTGCTGTCCTCAGCATAATCGGGCGGGGTCGGAACCAACAGCTTGTTGAATTCCAAGTGTACCGAGAACGAGTTGTACTCATCCACGTCGAAAAGCATTCCCGTTCCAACACCTAGGTTGGTCGGAATAAAGTCGGCCTCTCCCGATTCGGTGTAGCTGATCCTTGCTCCCAAGTTGGTCAACGAAATACCCCACGTCCAACGCGCATCCATATCACCGGCGTCGAATTCTTCACTTCTGTAGTACAAACCGATATCGGCCGCTACCGACTGACCCGGACGACTTTGGAATCCCTGTACGAACTGACCACCGGTCAGGTTCGAGTAGATATAACGCAAGGCTACACCGGCCGAAAGGTTCCGCGACAACTGCAAGGCATAAGCGGCATCTATCGCGAATTCGTTCGGGTTGAACTGTCCAATATTATTTCCCTGATCGTCGGTGAACGTAATATCACCCAACGAGAAATACCGCATACTCACTCCAATGGCCTGGCGACGTCCTAAACTGTGGTAGTAACTCAAGTACGCCAAGTTGATATCCGGAACCAATCGGCTCAGCCAAGGCGTGTAGTTCAAACTCAAAGCTTGACCCTCTTCCATAAAGGCCAACTTAGCGGAGTTCCAGTGGATCGAGTTTACATCGGGCGTGGTAGAAACACCGGCATCACCCATACCCCCGGCTCGCGAATCGGGTGAGATGCGAAGAAAAGGAACGGCCGTAGTGATGGTGTTGTACTCATCCTGATCACCAAAGGCGTTTTGTGCATTTGCTTCCGAGAGGAAGAGCGAAAAACAAACTACCGCAATGGCGGCTAATCTGTTGTATTTCATGGGGTAAAATTATTGGGCTGCAAATATAAGGGAATTCCGCTATTTCGATGGTTAACGCAAAATCACCAGTTTCTCGTATTTCTCATCGGACGAATTATCGGTCATGGAACGCACTTTTACTCGATAAACGTATACTCCACGGCCAATTTCATCACCAAATTCATCTAATCCGTCCCACGTTACCGGCGTTACCCGATAGCCGTCCGACGTCACATTTGCGTTCAATGTCTTCACGAGTTTACCGGAAACGGTGAATATCTGTACTTGTACTTCAAGTGGTTCTGCCGGCCTGTTGTGCTCGAAATGGAATTCAGTATACGTGGTAAACGGGTTCGGATAATTCAAAACGTGATTCAGTGCCAAGTCGGCACTTTCGGCGACCACGAATTCGGTTTCGGCCTCCGCTGAATTATTGGCCGCATCCCAAGCCTTCATATATACATGGTGACGACCCGGGGTAATATCCCGCAACGGGTAGCGAACACTACCACTTGTATAGTCATCGACATCGGCTTCGTAAAAGTTGTTCAACACAATGGGATTAGCACTGTTCCTGTCGATCACCGAAATGAGGTCGTGACCAATACCATTTCCCACCACATTGATCCCGAGTGAATCGGTCAACAAGGCGAAAATGTCCGGGTTTTCATCGGTGATTCCACCAAACACAAAGGTTTCGTCGTTCATATACAGCTCGATCCGTGGGCCCTCATCATCCGTGATCGGGTTATCGCTTGTTCCTCCGATCAGAATTTCTTCATTGGCTCCGGCCGCATCCTGATCACCCATAACTGCGTAGTGCGACAACTTACCGTAGCCGATCTGATAGGCAATATCGATCGGGACAATGAACTTGTAGTCCCAATTACCTCCCGTTACCGTCGCTTTACCTTTATATATAGTGTTCTGTTGCAAGTCGAAATCGATCGGCGCAGCCATTCCATTGTTGTCGTGGGTCTGCAAGGAGGTGTACTTATCGTAAACCGTGGTGCTCAAGATTCCGTTGAAATTCGATGCCACGCCTCCGCCCGGTTGGTTTACCGTTCCGCTCACCTGAACCAAGCTCAGGGCAGCCAGTGTATCCGCAAAGTCGGTGATCGGGGTTTGGTTGACCGTGGTCACCTGAACATCGTACTCCGGGCGCAAGAATCTCAAGGCCGGATCACCCAGAAGGCCAAAACGGCGGCGGTCTTGTGAGGGGTGGGCTCCGTTCTTCGTAAGACGCATGATCTCACCAAAGGTATAGTCCTCGCCATTGACGTCCTTTTCAAAGGCGAAATCGTAGAACAAGTTGTGCAGCTCATCGGCCGGATTCACGAACACCACGCGCACGGTGCTGAACAGGGCCACTGAACATCCGTTCGGATTCAGCAAGGCGTACTCACCCGCCGATACCCGGTTGGGGTCGTCCATCCGGCTGAATTCGCACGTGATGGTCAGCATCACGTTCAGTCGTTCGAAGTTCTCGTATGAGCGAACATCGCTCACGTTCAAGATTCCCTCGCTGGCCCATCCGACTTCTCCACCATGACCTACGTAGTTGATCAAGAGTGTTCCTTGCTCAACGCGATCGCGTAGGTCGGACATCACACCAGGATAAGTTTCACCGGCTGCCGAAGTCTGCTGGGTGTAGGCGTCGGAATAGATCTTATCGATGTTGAGCGAAGGGTACAGAGTATCGATCTCGATGGCCAAGTCGTTTGCGTTGAGCATGAGATCGGTCTCCCAGAATTCATCGACGTCGTCGGCCACAAACAACACCCGTTGGGTCCAATCGCCCAGTGAAGACTCATCGTAGTACTGAATAATTTTGTCGACCACCGCACGAGCTTCGGCATTGGTCTTTACAGGAAGCCTTCCGACCGAGAGGTCGAGAACATCCTCAAAAATGCTATCGCCTTCATCCGGGTCCAAGCAGCCAAAGTAATCGTCGGTGCAGAACGACCTAAATAGACTAAAGCTCGGAACGCTCTGAAAGGTGGGCACGAAATTGGTGTTGTCGCTCAGGACATCTTTAAAGTCGTAGCTGCAATCGCCGAACAGAAGCAAGTGTTTCGGCAATTCGTCCGGCGTTGTGGCGCGCTCATAGTACATGCGCATGAAGTCGCGGATGGCGCTCACGTCTTGCTTTCCGGAACTGAATTCGTTGTAGATCTGCTGCGGCATCACCACGGCCACCGACATTCCGTCGACCTCCTCGTGGAAATGGGCGAGTCGCTGGGCCTGCTCTTCAAAACGCGCGGGGGTAATAATGAACATATCGGCCCGAGGCATGGCGTGCAGGTTTTGATTCGGCACGTTTCCGAACTGGGCCGGCGTAGAGAAATTGGATCCCGAGAAAGAAATGAATTTGCGCAACTCGGAGGCATCGCGCTGCCAGGTTACGGTATTGCCACTGTTGTTCGTGGTCACCGCCCCGATATTGAATGGATCGGTCACCTCCCACACGCTCACTCCATTGGCATTCTGAAGCGTGTAGCTGGCCAAGTTACCTGCACCAATCACATTCGGTTGGGCAATGCGGTTATAGCCATTCGCATGCGCAAGGAGGCGCGTAGCGTTTACGGTGATATAATCGAGCCAAGCAATGCTGCCCGGAATTCCGTTATCGATATATGTAGCCGTCAGAATTACGCTGTTGGCAAGGTTATTCGTGTAGGAGCCTTCACCTTCATCTCCTATCACGTAGTCGTCCGTAGTACGTGTGCCCACTGCGGTAAAGCTCATTTGTATGGGCGTGGCACCCGAATTCGAGTTCACGATCATGCTCGTGTTGCCCGAGGCCCGAGCGATCCCGCGCGACTTCACCCACACGGGCTCGGTATTCACCATGTTGCTGAAATCGAATGTGAAGTTATAGCTCGGGGTCACATCGAAATACTCGCCGAACCACTCGCGTCCACTCCCAACGAGGTTGGTCCAATCGTTCTCGTGGTGGGCGTAATCGACGAAAGTACTGACTTGGTGTGTCGGCGTTCCGGGATCGTTGGCGATGTTCTCAACGCGTTTTCCCTGTGCGCCACCCGCCGTAATGAAATAGTAATTGGTATCGCAATAGCTGTTCTTCGCGAATACGAAGTGATCGTCATCGTCGAGGGTCCACGCTCCCGGTCCTTCGGCGTAAAACAAAATGTAGTCGCCGGCATCGAGGCTTCCATCGTTCTCGCCCTGCACGGAAATGGCCAATTCCTGCAGATCGTCGACCCGCGGATCAAAGTTCGATTCGGGCAGCATTCCGCCCCCGCCGCCGTAGACTTTAAGGGTTCGCGGATCCACGCTTCCGACGTTGAGACCAAGGTCGTCGAGCACTGACCGATCGAGTTTAAACAGGCCTTCACGCGTGACTCCCACGCGGTACCAAGTTCCCGTGGCGAGTACGGAGCTCGCACTCCAGCTGCTGTTTCTAAGGCCCTCTCGGGCCGATGCGTTCTTAGCGGCCACATTGCTAATGCGCCATGTAAAAGAGGTCAGTTTTTCGATTTGCCCCGTAGCTGAGTTCCGGCGGAGCGGAACCAATTCGACTCGTGCAAAGGGCCGTTTACGCGACCATCCGACCGTAGGTCGATAATCTAATGATTCGGAGATCTCCACATCACCTAATGTACGGCGCTCGGCCGCAGTAAGGGGCTCGTAGGCCGTATTGGAAAAGGCGACCTCGAACTGATCGGGATTGCCCGAAAGATCTTGTTTGAGCAATAAAATGGGCAATGGGCTGTCCGGCATGTTGTAAAACGCGCCATCGAAATGGAGCGCCGGCACCGATTCGGTACCGCTATTCAAAGTAGTTGGCCCCTGCCAGTTAACAACTACACGGGCGTTTTGAGCGGTCGCGACCATACTCAGAACCAAAATCGACAAAAGAAATACTTTCCGCATGTAACCTATCGTTTTCCTCTACCTACAAACGAGACGCAGCGGCCCTTATTATGGTGGGGGTAAAAAATATGCTTTGCTGGCGATACCCCACCCTTTTAATGTGACCTGCGTCCATTATGTAAAGGAATTCGTATTATTGTTGGTTCATTAACCTCTTGAGATGAAACACTTATTTGCGTTAGGATTTGCACTTCTACTCGGTGCCGGGGCAGCGCATGCTCAGGATCCGCACTTTTCGCAATTTTATGCTAACCCGCTGTATTTGAACCCCGCCATGGCCGGTGCTACCAAGTGTCCGAAGGTCAATATGATCTACCGGAACCAATATCCGGCCCTGGGTGCTTTCCGCACCATTGGCGCTTCTTACGACCAGTTCGTGAATGATATCAGTGGTGGATTGGGATTGCTGGTAACGAATGACAACGCCGGAGACGGAACGTTGGGGATCACCGAAGTGAGTGCCATATATAGTTATCACCTCACCGTTTCGCGCGAAGTGAGCGTGTTGGTCGGTTTCCAGGCCGGATACCGTCAGCGTATGCTCGACTGGAGCTCATTGGAATTCGGCGATGAAATTCACAACCTGTACGGATTCGTACTCCAAACTCAAGAGATTCAGGGCGAGGATCAAGTAGGTCACGTAGATCTTTCAACGGGTTTCGTTTTGTTTACCGACATCTTTTACCTCGGAGGGGCTTTCCACCACTTGACGCAACCCAACGATCCGTTCTTGGTAGAATCGACCCTGCCCATGAAGATGACCTTCCACGGGGGAGCTCAAATTCCTATCGGTGGCGGTCGCTTGGCTTCAGGTTCAACGACTACATTGAACCCCGGATTATTGTACCAGCAACAAGGAGAATTCCAACAAATGAATTTCTTGCTTTCGGTGACTCGTGAAGTATTGACCGGAGGTTTGGCCTTCCGCCACAACGTAACCAATGCCGATGCCCTGGTGGTTTTAGTAGGTTTTCAGCCAACCGACGCCTTGTCGATCGGTTACAGCTACGACTTTACAGTTAGCGAATTCTCGAACCAAGAAGGTGGAGCTCACGAGATCTCATTGAGCTACCAATTCGAGTGTAAGCCAAAGAAGAAGAAATTCAAAACAATAAACTGCCCGAAGTTTTAGTTTAACTTTGTGCAGCGAAATGTGCCTAAATCCCATGATTTTGAAAACCAAAAATCTTGCGCCCATCGCCTTGGCATTCAGTGCCCTGGTGTCTTTTACGGCGTGTAACGAGACGAGCAGCACCACCGGCTGGGCGTACAACGACTCCAAAAACGGTGGTTTTGAAGCCAACTTGAACTACGGCGGTCAGGAGATCGGGCCGGGTTTGGTCTTCGTTGAAGGGGGTACCTTCACTATGGGCCGTGTAGAACACGATGTCATGTACGACTGGGACAACATCCCACGCCGCGTGACCGTATCGTCATTCTATATGGACGAAACGGAGGTGACCAACGTCGCTTACCGCGAGTACCTCTACTGGCTCAACCGCGTATACTATTACAGTTATCCAGAAGTATACGAAAAAGCCCTTCCGGACACCTTGGTATGGCGTTCTGAATTGGCGTACAACGAACCTTACGTTGAGACCTATTTGCGTCACCCGGCCTATAATTTTTATCCGGTCGTTGGTTTAAGCTGGTTGCAAGCGAACGATTACTGCGCATGGCGTACCGACCGCGTGAACGAGATGATCCTTGTAGCCGAAGGTATTCTGCGCGAAAACCCGAACCAATACGACGACGACAACTTCGATACCGAAGCTTACTTGTACGGTCAGTACGTTGGTGAGGTAAAAATAAACTTGCCGGACCTCAATCCTGACGGAGCCGGAGATGCCGGGCGCCACGTAAAAATGGAAGACGGTATTTTGCTGCCTAAGTATCGACTCCCGACTGAAGCGGAGTGGGAATACGCAGCAAGGGCATTGATCGGAAACACCGAGTACGAGCGCGTGACCGAAAAGCGTCGCTATCCATGGGACGGGGACGGTGTGCGTAATGCAGAGAACAAGTACAAAGGCCAAATGCTCGCTAACTACAAGCGCGGCCGAGGTGACAACATGGGTATCGGTGGGTACTTGAACGATGGATGGGACATCACCGCTCCGGTAATGAGCTTCCCTCCTAACGATTTTGGTCTGTACGACATGGGCGGGAACGTGAACGAGTGGGTTGCTGATGTATACCGCCCGTTGAGCATGGAAGACATGAACGACTTCCGCGCTTACCGCGGTAACGTATACAAGACCTGGGCAACCGATGAAGAAGGCTACATTGAACCTGTTGACTCATTGGGTAATATGGTGAAGCGCGAAGTAACCGAAGAAGAAGTACTTGGACGCCGCAACTACAAGCGCGCCGATGTGCGCGACTACCCAGATGGTGACGTTGAGTCTTCGATCTACTACGGCCAAGATCAAGTACCTGAAGGAGAAGCGCCGATGTACGACTATGCGCGTACGAGCTTGTACAACAATCAAGTTCGCGTTTACAAAGGCGGTTCATGGAAAGACCGCGCCTATTGGATGGTTCCCGGAACGCGTCGCTACCTCGAAGAGGACCTGGCAACCGATGATATCGGATTCCGTTGTGCCATGCACCGAGTTGGTGACCCGAAAGGCAACTAAAAAAGGATTTAAGTCTTAAGTTTATCCCCCGGCTCAAACGCCGGGGGATTTTTTTATGCACAGCATCGAAGACCTCTACGAAATATACCGCCGCAATCCGATCATCAGCACCGATACGCGCAAGATAGTTCCGGGTTGTATCTTCTTTGCGCTCAAAGGCGAGCACTTTAACGGGAATCAATACGCCGAAGAAGCCCTGAACAAGGGGGCTGCCTACGCGGTGATCGACGAGCCGCAGTACAACGGTAAAGATCGGGGGTTGGTCGAGGACTGCTTGACGGCGCTGCAAGATCTGGCTCGACACCACCGCAAGCAATTGGAGATTCCCGTGATCGGTTTGACCGGTTCGAACGGGAAGACCACAAGTAAGGAGCTGTTGCGCGATGCCCTGAAGCAGAAGTTCAAAGTATATGCTACCAAAGGCAATTTAAACAACCACATCGGGGTTCCATTGAGCATTTTGGAGATTGCGAACGAACACGAGATCGCCGTGATAGAAATGGGGGCGAACCATCAGAAGGAGATCGAATTCCTGTGTACCATCAGCAAGCCCGACATGGGTTTCATCACGAACTTCGGGAAGGCCCATTTGGAGGGCTTTGGAGGATTTAAAGGTGTGGTGAAAGGAAAGAGTGAGCTTTACGACTATTTGAGGACTTCGGGCGGATTAGCCTTTGTGTGTGCCGACGACAAAAAGCAGATGAAACGAAGCAATGGGATCAAACGTATTACCTTTGGTGAAGAGAGCGGTGACTTGCACATCGGGCCGCAGGCCCAAGGAATATATGTCGGCGTACAATGGAACGACCGTATGGCGATGTCACAGCTCACGGGAGCTTATAATTACCGGAATTTAACCTATGCGGTGCTGATCGCGCGGCATTTTGGCGTTGAAGACGACGATATCGTGAGTGGACTCGAGAGTTATCGACCGAATTTGAACCGCAGTCAATTTCAGAAAAGGCAGCGGAACAACTTGATCGTGGACTGCTACAATGCGAATCCGACCAGCATGAAGGCCGCTATTGAGAACCTGCGTTCGTTCGATCGGCCGTTCGCAATTCTGGGCGATATGCTGGAACTCGGTGAAGATAGCGGCAAGGAGCACAAGAAGATCTGCAAGCTGCTGAAAAAAGAAGGTATTGAAGAGGTGATCCTTGTGGGGCCTCTTTTTGCCGCTTGCAAACGTCCGGACGAATTTACGAGTTTCGCGACCACCGAGGAGGCGGCGCAGTACTTGAAGAAACACGGCCCGAAGGAGCGAACTGTGCTTCTTAAAGGCTCAAGAGGCATTGCTTTGGAGCAGCTTATTCCTTATTTGTAGATTCTTCACTTCTTCAGATTCTTCTTTCCTTTCTCGTATGCTCATTTTTGCTTGATCAAAAACGAAACCCTCTGCTACTTTTTCTTGATAAAAAGTAGCGCAAAAATCAAGGCTTGCATGCCTCCCTTGCAAACTAGCGCGACTTTTCGGGCTCAACCCAAACTCGCCTACCCGTAGGCTCAAACAATGGGTTTCGCTTTCCTCAAAGTCACTTCTTTGCTACGGATCGGCATGCTATGCCCAAAATTATTCGCGGAGGGCGAGTAAACCTATCGTGGAAGGGAATCCGCTACGTGGGGAATTAGGTGCTTTACACCTGGACACGGTTATCAGGATCTTTCAATACAACTCAACTAAAAACTCAAACCTTAGAACTGGAATTGTCGATTCCGTGAGCCGAAGGTGAGGAATGAGCGGAATTGCGTTTTGCGGAGCAAAACAAAGCATGAAGCGAAATGACGAACGGTTGCGCGCAGCGCAATCGGCCTAGGGATCGACTTGATTTTTTGGTTCATTTTTTATCAAGAAAAAATGAACGAATCCTTTTAAAGCGTGATCTGAAAGTAGATCGTGGTAATGAAGGAGTTTGCTTGAGGAGTCAAAACTCGTTACTGAAATCGTTTGCGGCGGAAGATCACTCGGGTTCATGACGAGGTCTTCCGCTGAATTGCCTTCGCCGCCGAAGTGATGGAATCTCAGAATCTCTTCTTGGGTAAAGGTGCCGTGGTCGTTGAGCCACTGCTCAAACCACCCCTCGCGTTTGGCGCGGACATCATCGGTATAGAGCTGGGCGCTCGACCAAATGGCCGGGGTGGCCGGGTCGTACTCGCGGTAGTGCAGCGTTTGTTCGTCCCACCGGAATTCGGATAAAACGCCCGATTCGACCCAGATCAAGGTGAAAGGTTCCAACTCCGATGCGTTGTATTCGGCCAAGAACGAATAAGGGTCGTGGTAATCGAAACTGTGCAATGGCACCAGTCCGCGGCTGTGGCGGTACGGCGGATCGTGCTTGTGGGTGGTGAAGGCTCCGTTGAGCAGGCATCGAGCCGAACCGTTCTCGTGAACCGCGACCCAACTCCCCTGCCCTTGGGGATCGCGCGGAAAAATGACCTGTGGCCGATCTGCGTTGTATCGGTCGGGTTGTTCGGCTCTAGCGCGATGAGGGTCTTCATCGCGATTGGTGGTGAGTATGAAGCCCTCGTTAAGGGGCAAGTAGGTAACGGTGCACATGGAGAAATAAAAAAACCCCCGGCAAAAAGTTCACCGGAGGCTTCAAGATAAGTGGATTTTTAAATCAGTCGGCCAGAGCAGCGCGTGAGATCACGATGCGCTGGATCTCCGAGGTTCCTTCGTAGATCTCGGTGATCTTGGCATCGCGCATGAGGCGCTCCACGTGGTATTCTTTCACGTATCCGTATCCGCCGTGAACCTGAACGGCTTGCGTAGTGACCCACATAGCGGTTTCAGACGCGTACAATTTAGCCATGGCGCTTTCTTTATCGAAGTTCTTTCCGGCATCTTTCAAAGCTGCCGCTTTGTAGATGAGGAGTCGAGCCGCTTCAATGCGCGTGGCCATATCGGCCAATTTGAAGGCGATGGCTTGGTGGCTTCCGATCGGCTTGCCGAAAGTAGTGCGCTCCTTAGCGTACTGAACGGCCAATTCGTAAGCTCCTGAAGCGATACCGAGTGCTTGTGATGCGATACCGATACGACCTCCGGAAAGGGTTTTCATGGCGAATTTGAACCCGAATCCATCTTCGCCGATACGGTTCTCCTTGGGTACCTTGACATCGGTGAACATGAGACTGTGGGTATCGGACCCGCGGATACCCATTTTATCTTCTTTTTTACCGACTTCGAATCCTTCCATGCCTTTCTCCACGATGAGGCAGTTGATTCCGCGGTGTCCTTTTTCGCGATCGGTCTGAGCCATGACGAGGTAAACACTTGCACTACCGCCGTTGGTGATCCAGTTTTTGTTTCCGTTGAGGAGGTAGTGATCGCCTTTATCCTCAGCGGTGGTGCGCTGTGAAGTAGCGTCGGAACCGGCTTCTGGCTCGCTAAGGCAGAATGCTCCAATGATTTCTCCGGCAGCGAGTGGCTTCAGATATTTTTCTTTTTGCTCAGGTGTTCCATATTTATCGAGCCCCCAGCAACCGAGTGAGTTGTTGACCGACATGGCCACCGATGCAGAGGCATCGATCTTGCTGATCTCTTCCATGGCGAGCACATAGCTCAAGGTATCCATTCCACCTCCGTTGTACGCCGGATCGACCATCATACCCATGAATCCAAGCTCGCCCATTTTGGCAATCTGCTCGGCCGGAAATTTCTGTTGGTCGTCGCGTTCGATAACGCCTGGAAGCAACTCGGTACGCGCGAATTCGCGGGCCGTGTCGCGGATCATCTTATGCTCTTCGGTCAGTTCGAAAGTCATTCTTTTTGTGTTAGGTTTGTGCAGTGTGCTAACAGGAGGGCAAAGTTAAAGGTTTTGCCACGAATTTCACTCAATTAGACCCCAATCGGCAACATCCGCGTTGGTCGAAATGATAAGTATATTCGAATGCGGCAAAATCAGTTTTTCGGCCTTCGGCGAAAAATCAGTTCTTCGAGCAGGTTTTTGGCTTTGCCGAAAAATCAGGTCCTATGAATATCAAAAAGAGAACATACAAAGCGGTTGGACTCATGTCCGGAACGTCCTTGGATGGATTAGACATCGTCCGTGTGGATTTTAACTGTGCGTCCGGTGCAGGGCCCACGGGTCATGGTTCATGGTCTTACGAAATAGTCCAAGCTGTCACCATCCCCTACTCCGACGACTGGCGACGTATTTTGAGCCACAGCCACCTATTGCCTAAGCACGAATTGGTGCAACTGGATCGGCTGTATGGTGAGTGGATCGGGGAACAAGTGAAGGAGTTCATCGGTGAGGAACAGGTGGACGTTATTGGGAGTCATGGGCATACAGTTCACCATTTGCCACCGGCAAATGGTGAACCGGCTATAGGCCATGAACCATGGGCCATGGGCCCGGATTCAGCTAACGCTAATGCTAAAGCTTGGCACGGAAGGTCCGTTCAGATCGGTTCGGGTCAGGCCATAGCCTACGCAACAGGAACTCCGGTCATCTACGACTTTCGTCAGCCCGACCTAGACCTGGGTGGTCAAGGCGCTCCGTTGGTGCCCATTGGGGATCAACTGCTCTTTGGCGAATACGCAGCGTGCTTGAACTTGGGCGGATTCATGAATGCGTCGTGGGAAAAAAACGGAGTGCGCAAGGCGGGCGATATTGGTCCCATGAACATCGCGCTGAATAAAGTGGCTCAAACGGTCCGACACGAATACGATCCCGAAGGACAATTCGCCAGGAAGGGGAAAGTGATCCCTGAGCTGTTCAAAAAGTGGAATGCCCTACCCTTTTTTAAGCAGCCTCCACCCAAGTCGTTGGGACGCGAATTCACGGACGCCCATTATTTTCCGGAGTTCGAGGGCAGGGATCCGTATGATCTGTTGGCGACGTTGACGCATCATGCTGCGAAGCAACTGGCTTTGAACCATGGACTATGGACTATGAACTTTGGACCACGGACCATGGACGAGGGAGCGTCCAAGGTTCATGGTTCACGGTCCGAGGTGGTTTTAGCCACCGGTGGTGGCGCGTACAACACCTACTTCCGCGAGCTGGTGACTCACTACGGCGGTCATGAACTGACCTTGCCCGACCCGCAATTGATCAACTACAAAGAGGCTTTGATCTTTGCCTTCATGGCCGTGTTGAAGCAGCGGGGCGAGGTGAACGTCCTGAGCAGCGTCACGGGTTCCGCACGCGATCACGCATCGGGCCGAGAGGCCCATCCCCAAAAGCACTAAAATTCACTTTTGGTTAAAGCGAAAGCGGGGCATTTTAATACCTTTGCGGCACCGAAACTGACCGTTATGAAGGAATTGCTCGAAAAATTCGAAAACAAAGCCCCGGAGATCGTCTTTCACTGGAACGATCCCGAGACCGAAGCAGAAGGCTGGGTAGTCATTAACAGCCTGCGCGGCGGAGCGGCCGGCGGTGGTACGCGTATGCGTCCGGGCCTCAACATGCACGAGGTGCTGTCGCTCGCCAAGACCATGGAGGTGAAGTTCACGGTGAGTGGACCGTCCATTGGTGGCGCCAAGTCGGGTATCAATTTCGATCCGAGTGATCCGCGCAAAGCGGGCGTTTTGCAACGTTGGTACAAGGCGGTGATTCCACTGCTCAAGAACTATTACGGAACGGGCGGCGACCTCAACGTGGATGAGATCCACGAGGTGATCCCCATCACCGAAGATTACGGTCTGTGGCACCCGCAAGAAGGAGTGTTGCAGGGTCACTTTATGCCGACCGACGCCGATAAGATCAAAAAGATCGGACAGCTGCGTCAAGGCGTTTCGAAGGTGCTTGAAGATCCGAATTACTCGCCCGACGTGAGCCGCAAATACGTGGTTGCCGATATGATCACCGGGTACGGCGTGTCGGAAAGCGTGTGCCACTACTACGACATTTACGGCGGAAGCCTCGAAGGCAAACGCGTGATCGTTCAGGGTTGGGGTAACGTAGGTGCCGCGGCCGGATTCTACATTACGCAGGCGGGTGCCAAAGTGGTCGGTATCATCGATCGCGCCGGGGGGCTCATCAATGAGGATGGATTCACCATGGACGAGATCACCGAGCTGTACCGCGAAAAGGCGGGCAACCAACTCGCCAGCAGCAAGCACAAAATTTTATCGTTCGAAGAAGTGAACGAGCGCATCTGGGATCTCGACGTCGAAGTCTTTTTGCCCTGTGCGGCGTCGCGCCTCATCACACGCGAACAGGCCGATCGCATGATCGATACGGGCATGGAGGTTATCGCCTGCGGCGCGAATGTCCCCTTTGCCGATCAAGAGATCTTTTTCGGACCCATCGCCGAATACGTCGACAATCGCATTAGCGTAGTGCCCGACTTCATCAGCAACTGCGGTATGGCTCGCGTATTCGCTTACCTCATGGAGACGGACGTAGAGCTGAGCGACGACGCTATTTTTAGCGATACCAGCAACATTATTCGCGAGGCGTTGGTTAAGAGCAATGCCGCTAAATCAGACAAAACGAAGATTGCGCAAACGGCCTTCGAGATCGCTTTGAACCAACTCATCTAACCCTCTACTCAAACCTCCTTTAGTCATGTACATAGCCATGGTCGTCGTTTTCGTGCTCGGATACTTGTTCATCGCGCTCGAGCACCCCTTCAAGATCGATAAGGCGGCTTCGGCCCTGGTGACAGGAGTCGTTTGTTGGGCACTGTATGCGGCCCTGGAGCACTTTAACGTAGAGCACGGTTACGAGCACCATTTGTTGGAGCATTTGAGCGAGATAGCTTCGATTCTGTTCTTCCTGATGGGGGCCATGACCATCGTGGAGATCATAGACGCCCACGAGGGTTTTTCTGTGATCACGGACCGTATCGGCACCACCAACAAGGTGAAGCTGTTGTGGATCATCGCCATTTTGACCTTCTTCTTTAGTGCCGTATTGGACAACCTGACTACCTCGATCGTGATGGTGAGCCTACTGCGCAAGTTGATCAAGGACAAGGAGACCCGCTGGATGTTCGCCGGTATCGTAGTGGTAGCTGCGAACGCGGGTGGAGCCTGGTCACCGATCGGTGATGTGACCACCACTATGTTATGGATCGGAGGGCAGATCACGGCCGGATCCATCATCGTGAATATCTTCTTGAGCTCACTGGTGTGTTTGTTGGTGCCGCTGGGGGTATTGACCTTCACCATGAAAGGAACTGTTGAACGCCCCGAAAAGGTGAGTCATCGCCACGATATCGAGGTTGATCCGCGCGAGAAAGTGATCGTATTCATTTTGGGTGTGGCCGGACTCCTGTTCGTGCCGGTTTTCAAGACCGTAACGCAATTGCCACCGTTTATGGGCATGATGTTTAGCTTGGGTGTGCTTTGGGTCGTGACCGAGCGTATGCACCACGGAAAAGAGTACGAAGAAAAGCAGAAGCTGCAGGTGATCCACGTACTGCGTAAGATCGATACCTCGAGCGTGCTATTTTTCTTGGGGATCCTGTTGGCGGTAGCGAGTTTGCAGAGTGCCGGACAACTAGGCGCCTTGGCGACCTTCCTCGATAACAACATCGGAACCCAAGAAGCGAGCGGTGTATACGGAGTGAGCATGATCATTGGTCTGCTGAGCGCGATAGTCGACAACGTACCGTTGGTGGCGGCCTCTTCGGGGATGTACGATATTCAAGCCGCAGGCTTTTTCGCTGAAGATGGACTCTTTTGGGAATTCTTGGCCTACTGTGCCGGAACGGGCGGCTCAGCCCTGATCATTGGATCCGCGGCCGGAGTAGCGGTGATGGGTCTCGAGAAAATTGACTTTATTTGGTACCTGAAACGCATCAGCTTGTTGGCCCTGTTGGGTTATTTTGCCGGCGCGGGTTGGTACATCATCGAGATGTCCTTCTTGCGCTAAGTGCACAATAGCCGAAGCGTTTCGGCCGTTTTACGAACAACCTTAATCCACAGATCTCGTGAATCTACTGCAGATCAATAATCTGAGCGCGGGCACCGATACGGCTGCCGTAGCGCAGGAAAAAACGCTATCCATCATTGAGCTCATCACCAGCGGGGGCATCGGCGGAAACATCATTATGGCCGTGCTTTTTGTGCTGAGTGTGATCGCTGTGTACATCTACGTTGAACGGCACAACGCCATTAAAAAGGCGAGTAAGGAAGACGAGAATTTCATGAACAACATTCGCGATTACGTGAAGGAAGGACGGCTCGAAAGCGCTACCGACCTCTGTAAACGCACCGATACGCCCATCGCCCGCATGATCGGCAAAGGGATCAGCAGAATCGGAAAACCGCTGAACGATATTTCGGCGGCCATCGAGAACGCCGGAAAGCTGGAGGTGAACTCCATGGAAACGAACTTGGCGACGCTGGCCACTATTTCGGGAGCGGCACCCATGATCGGATTCTTGGGTACGGTGATCGGTATGATCTTGGCTTTCCACGAAATGGCCAATGCCGGCGGACAAATCAACGTAGAGATGTTGAGCCAGGGTATTTATACGGCAATGACCACTACCGTGGCCGGTTTGATCGTGGGTATCGTGGCGTTCATCGGGTACAACCTGTTGGTGGCCCGGGTGGATAAAGTGATCTTTAAGATGGAGGCCCGCAGTACGGAATTCTTGGATCTGTTGCACGAACCGGTAGCCTAATGAATTTACGCAGCCGAAATAAAGTCAGTGCGAATTTTTCGATGTCGAGTATGACCGACATCGTGTTCTTGCTGCTCATTTTCTTTATGCTCACCAGTACGCTGGTGACCACGAATGCGCTGGACCTGGTATTGCCTCAGAGCAAGGCTAAAACGGTGAAGAAGCAAAGCACGAGTGTGAGCATCGATAAGAATTTGAACTATTTCATCGATCGCGATCGCATCGAACCTGAGCTTTTAGAATCGATGTTGGTGAACCAATTAGGAGGTGATGCAGAGAGCACGATTGTCCTCCGGGTCGAGAAAGGCGTTCCGATCGAGTACGCGGTGACGGTGATGGATATAGCTTACAGGAATCAGTTTAAGATCGTGCTGGCGACGGCTCCGAAGTAGATAGGCGTTGAGCGTTTTCCGTTTTCCGTTCGTCGGGAATTCCGGACAACGAACAACGAACAACGAACAACGGACAACGAACAACGAAATAATGGTAGGCGATAAAGACGATAAAAGGAAAGGCTTGATTTGGACCATAAGCATTCATGTGGCCCTGATCATCATATTCTTTTTATTCGGATTAAAATACATGGTTCCCCCACCCGAAGAGGGCATCGCCATAAACTTCGGTAATGTAGAAGCGGCCTTTGGCCCTACTTCTCCGACCAAGACACAGAGCACGCAGACCAACGAGGTGGAGCGCGACGTGCCGGATGTGCCCGTAGAGAGTGAGCCGGTGGAGCAGATCGAAGATGTGGCCACCCAGGACGATATAGAGACGGTGAACATCGATAACCAGGAGCCGCAAGAGCAGGCCGCGCCGGAAAAAGAAAAGCAGCCTGAGGAGCCTAAGCCGAGTGATGAACTCAACAATGCGCTGAACGATTTCTTCAACAACAGCGAAAGCAGTAACGAAGGCGATGCTCAGGGGTCGGGCGATATGGGCGACCCTACGGGGAATCCGAACGCACCCAACTACCAGGGCAATGGCGGCACCGGAAACAGCGGAGATTATAACTTGGGCGAACGCACCGCCTTGACCAAGCCAAAGCCCGACTACATCTGCAATGAAGAAGGGAAAGTGGTGGTTAAAGTTTGGGTGAACCGCAAAGGCACCGTGGTGCGCGCCGAACCCGGCGATCGAGGAACCACCAATACCGCAGATTGCTTGCTCACCAAAGCCAAAGAGGCGGCGCTCAAGACCAAGTGGCAGGGAGACGTCAACGCAGCAGAATTGGAGGTGGGAACGATAATTTATCGTTTCAAACGCACGTAGTGCGGCTATTAGCTTTAGCCAAAGCTTTAGCTTTTTTCAATCTGTTTATTATTACTTGATCAAATTGGAATCTCCGCTACTTTTTCTTGATAAAAAGTAGCCCAAAAATCAAGTCGCTCCCTAGGCCGATTGCGCTTGCGCGCAACCGCTCGTCATTTCGCTTCATGCTCTATTTCGCTTCGCGAAACGAAATTCCGCTCATTCCTCGCCTTCGGCTAACGGAAGCGACAATTTAGATTCTGCTTTCTAATTACAACACCCGTGTTAAAACTCGGGGCCAAGAGTCCCTTCACAGTTCAATATCCATGCCCCGGTGCGAAGCGCCGATTTACTCGCCAACAGCGAATATACTTGCGAAGCAAATTGACTTGTCCACAGTTCATGGATCACAGCCGACACAAGAATCCAGGTTTACTTCATCAGCTCATAATTCCCAACAAGTACTGATGCTGAAATATTCAAAGCCTGCTCTAATTTTCTGATCATGTCGACGGTGAGCCTTTTTCTTCGGTTCAAAATCTCCGAGACTCTACTTTTTCCGCCAATGAGACCGACTAAGTCTTTTTGCTTAAGGTTCTTCTCCTCCATTCTGATCTTAATCGCTTCGATAGGGTCAGGTGCTTCGATCGGGAAGTGATGGTTTTCATAATGGTCGATCAGTAAGGTAAGAACCTCAGCCTCGTCGCCTTCTTCTGAGTTGGTTGGGGCATCAAAGATCTCATCGAGACGCTGAAGTGCCTCTCTATAGTCCTGCTCTGATCTAATCGGTTTTACGTTCATCTTTTCTTAAATGTTGTTAGCGTCGATTCAATCATATTCAGCATGTGTACCCACGAATCGAATAAATGCCCACTGCCTTTCGTAGTTGAATTTAACAACCAATCTGTAGGCGTTTCCTTTGATATTGAAAACAACCCGTCCATTCTTTAGAATACTCGCATTCACATACGATGGCTTGACTTCATTTGGAGTACTCCATTCCGAGGCCTTGGCCGTTTCGTACCAAGTTTTCAAATACTTTTCAGCATCGGCATGTTTCTCCCAGAAATCCCGCAAGGTTTTTTTTGCAACGATTCTTTTCACTTCAATTTGCCTCTACAAAGATACAACGAGTTCTCTAATCGAGAACTTTAAGCACTTCATTCATTATTTCGAAATAGTAGCGTCTCTATAACCAAGGAGCGAACTGTATTCTTCTCTATTCGGACATTCCATAACCCCTTCAATACGTTCATTTTGCCTTGATGCTAAACGAATATTCGCTACTTTTTCTTGATAAAAAGTAGCCCAAAAAGTCAAGTCGTCCCGCTATGCCGATTGCGCTTTCGCGCAACCGCTCGTCATTTCGCATCGTGCTCTTTTTTGCTTCGCAAAACGCAATTTCGCTCATTCCTCACCTGCGGCTAACGGAAACGACAGTTCGGTGTTGAGTTCTTAGTTCTCTACCTTGTAACATAATCCTCGGGTTAAAACCCGGGGACAAGAGTCCCTTCACATATCAATATTCTTATCCCTGCGCAAAGCGCCGATTTACTCGCATACGGGGAATATACTCGCAAGGCGAATCACCGTTCCTCGCTCTCGGCTAGGATTTGCTCAGGACTTGAGTTAGTGAAGCCTCCTTGCTCAGCGGTCTCGAGCTTCTTGCGAATAAGTTCATTTTCCTTTTCAGCCCGCCGGGCCTGGCGAATCAGGTCATTAACCAACTCGCTCTTACTGCTGTATTCTTTGCTCTCAATTTGGGCTTTCATCCACTTATCATTCGGTTCCGTAAAAGAAATGCTTTGTCGATTCATTGTTAATCATTTGGTGTAAATATACACCATTAATGCATCAAAATCAGTATTCATCGCCTCCTTCTTTCTCATACACAAACGAAAGGTCAAACTCTCCATGAGGTTCAATACTACAAATCAAATTGGCGTAATCAATTCGTGAATTGATGACTTTTAGACATTCCATACGATTCAACCATTTCCATTCTTACTACTTTCATATCCGTTCATTTTGCCTTGATGCAAAACGAACAAACCGTCCCCCGCTGGCGGGGGTTGGGGGTGGAATCAGATAGGTTTCATAAGTGTTATAAGTGGAAGAGAATTCGCGCTTCGCGCGAGTGAATTTGGCGAACGCCAAGTGAATTCCGAAGGAGTTAAAACCCATTTAACTCGCTCTCTGAGCGAATCAACTTCGGCGAAGCCGAGATTAACTTGCGAAGCAAATTGACTTGTCCATGGTTCATGATCCACGGTTCATAGTTGTTCGCTATTTTCGCAATGCTTAATTCAACTTCCCCATGACCTACCAAGAAGCTACCGCTTGGCTCTTCGCTCAGCTGCCCATGTACCAGCGTGTGGGGGCGGCAGCGTATAAAGCCGATCTGCAGGCCACTTGGGATTTGATGGACTACCTCGATCACCCCGAAAACACCTTCAAGACCATACACGTAGCAGGCACCAACGGCAAAGGCAGTACCAGTCATGCCCTAGCCGGCGTGTTTCAGGCCGCGGGCTACAAGGTGGGTTTGTACACCTCTCCTCATTTAAAGGATTTTCGAGAACGCCTGCGCCTCAACGGCGCGATGATTCCAGCCGACGATGTGGTCAACTTCGTGCAGCAGCACAAGTCTTGGTTCCAGGAGCATCAGTGTTCGTTTTTCGAAATGACCGTGGGATTAGCCTTCGATTACTTCCGTAGAACACAGCCCGATATCGCCATCATCGAGGTCGGCATGGGCGGACGGTTAGATTCAACCAATGTCATCACTCCCGAGCTCAGCATCATTACGAACATCGGCCACGACCATCAGCGCTTCTTGGGTGATACCCTGGAAAAGATCGCCGGCGAAAAAGCAGGCATCATTAAACCTGGAATTCCGGTGGTGATCGGCGAGAAGCAAGTTGAAACAGAGGAAGTATTCAGAGCTAAAGCCAACGCCAACAGCTCCACTATCTTCTTCGCTGAAAACATGAACCTCGATATCCCTGAGAGCGACTTAAAAGGCCCCTATCAGCACAAGAACTTGCGGATGGTGATGGCTGCGTTGGAGGTGTATCGGGGCTTGCCGGGAGCGTTGGAGGTCAGTGATGAGGACATCGCGGCCGGACTCCTACGCGTGCAAGAAAGCACCGGCTTGCGCGGTCGTTGGCAGGTGATCTCCGAGGACCCAATGATCATCATCGACGGCGGGCACAACGAAGAAGCCATCTGCTACATCGTGGAGCGCATGAAGTCCGAAACCGAAGGCACCATGCGCTTTGTGCTGGGTTTTGTGAACGATAAAGATCTCTCGAAGATCGTTCCCCTCTTCCCAACCGAAAGGGCCAAGTACTATTTCACCCAGGCCGATGTGCCGCGGGCGATGGATGCTATGGACTTGGCCCAAGCATTTAAAGAAGGTGGAATTTCAGGGGAAGTATTTTCAACTGTGCAAAAAGCAATAGCTAAAGCTAAAGCTAATGCTAACAGCTCCCTTCAGGGCCATGATCGGATTTTTGTGGGTGGGAGTATGTTTACGGTGGGGGAGGTTAGTAATTAATCAAAGCCTCACTAATCCCAAATATGGCAAGCCACTATTTAGTGATGAATTGAATAATATTGATAAATCGCAGAATGAAGACTGTATTTTACTTCTTCAATATTAAAAGCTTCTGACGGAAGGGAGTGTTCACTAAAGTGTGTCATTGGTTAAAAATCTATCTTCAAAATAGTCACATAAATCCCTGCGGACATTA
>JAGWBA010000027.1 GCA_021296215.1 Flavobacteriales bacterium | reverse complement strand
ATTGGGGTAGTGAAAGAGCTAAACTCCTGACTTTCAACAGGTGTTTAGTGCGTCAAAAAACGTTTTGGACGGGTGTGGTGTGAATTCCTGAACTGGAAATAGCCCTAGAATATCAGGGAGCCCAGCATGACAAGCCAATCGACTATTTCGGTGGTCAAGCTGCCCACGCAAAGACTATTGAGAGGGACGAAAGAAAAAGAAAGCTTGCTGAGAAGAATGGAGTCGAATTAATTGAGGTACGGCCCAGCTACAGTATTGAAAATTTAATCAACATTATCAATGACATTAGAAAACGGAGACTACCTTGAAAGAACTCATGTTGGTTTTATTCGCTCATATATTCCAGTATATGAATCTACATGGAAGCGATATATTTGTCATAACGGTGCAGGAATGATGCCTGAAATCAAGAAGTTAAACTAGGAAGAAAGAAACCGAAGAATTCAAATTGCTCAGAGCCATTATACATGTCTAAAGAGCCTTATTTGTATGAACCACATTGCAAATGAAAAAGATCCTGGTGAATACTTGGACGTCTTGAACGACTTCATTTCTTTTCATGCCAACGGAGGTCGAATAAGGGATAGCATAATCAATATATACTTACAATTTGGCTTGGCGGAGAAAACTAAATTAGATGAAAACGTATACCGAATTGAATGTTCAGATGAGCATGTCAAGAAGCTAAAGGGTATTTTTGAAGCCAGAAATATAATTCTTCACGGCTGCAAGATTTCCATAGCCTTTAAAAAAGGATTCACGAAAGTCGCAACCCCAAGAAAAGGGGAAGACAGGCATGGGTATGGTAAAAACGAACCTTGGGAAAACCTCAAGGATGATGATTTCCAACTTATGAAGGATTACCTAACTGAAACATTTACTGAAGTCCTGAACGGACTTATATCGTGTCTTCAAGACATAAAAGACAGGGTTTACAAATTATGCGACGATTTAGACATTAACGTTGCCGTAATGATGTCTAAGAAGGAGAGAGTCACTTTTTTTGAAGGAAGGGTCTTAGAACCTTCTTTCTTGGATATTGATGCTTCGAGCACACATTTAATCACTTCAGGCTCTACAGAATAGTACTGAAAAACCTCCCGTTTATCACAATACTATCGCGCAGTAACAAAAATTGTTCCGTAACTTGTTATAAGCCAGGAAGCTATCTTTTTTTGCTTGTACCCGGGGCGGGAATCGAACCCGCACTCTGTTGCCAGAACTGGATTTTGAATCCAGCGCGTCTACCAATTCCGCCACCCGGGCAAATTGGGAAGGCGAAAGTACCACCATTTCCGAAATACACCAAAGCCGATGTGTAAATTTTTAGCTAATGGCCTGAGAAATATGCGATAAGGTTTCAATAATATTCTTAAATTTGCAGCCCTCTAAGGGGAATTGGCACTCATTACCTAACCTAAAGTATCGCTCCAACATGGCTTCGAAAGTGAAGATTTTCTCGGGTAAAGCTTCTAAAGTTTTGGGAGAACGAATTGCGGACGAGTACGGTGTAGAATTGGGTAATGTCGTCACCTCGGAGTTCAGCGACGGCGAATTTCAGCCGAGTTTCGAGGATTCAGTACGGGGCGACAAGGTCTTCCTTGTCAACAGTACGAATCTGCCCACGGAAAACCTGATGGAGTTGTTGCTGATGATCGATGCCGCTAAGCGCGCTTCTGCTAAGCAGATCGTTGCGGTGATGCCTTACTTTGGTTGGGCTCGGCAAGATCGAAAGGATAAGCCACGTGTACCCATAGGTGCAAAAATGGTAGCCAACTTGTTGACTGCCGCTGGTGCCACGCGCATCATCACCATGGACCTCCACGCGGACCAAATCCAAGGGTTCTTTGAAGTTCCGGTAGACCACCTCTTCGCATCGGCGATCTTTTTGCCGTATTTGGAGAGTTTGGAGTTGGAGAATCTCACCATGGCCTCGCCTGATATGGGTGGATCCAAGCGTGCGAATTCCTATGCCAAGTACCTCAATTCCGAGGTAGTGATCTGCTACAAACAACGACTGAAGGCCAATGTCATTGAAAAAATGACGGTCATTGGTGAAGTGAAGAATCGCGACATCGTATTGGTAGATGACATCATCGACACCGCCGGTACGTTGACCAAAGCGGCCGATCTCATGATGGAACAGGAAGCGCGAAGTGTTCGTGCTGTATGTACCCATCCCGTGCTCTCAGGCAATGCCTACGAGCGCATCGAGAATTCGGCTTTGGAAGAGTTGATCGTGACCGACACCATCCCGTTGCGTCAGCAAACGGCTAAGATTCGCGTAGTGAGTGTTGCGCCTCTCTTTGCCAATGTGTTCAAACGGGTCAGCAAGCATAAATCAATTAGTTCGCACTTTATCGTATAAGCACTCAAAAAGAAAAAGCGAAAATGGAAGTAGTATCAATCAGCGGTAAACTGCGCGAAGAGATTGGCAAGAAAGACGCCAAGAGGCTGCGCCGTGAAGAAATGGTACCCTGTGTGGTATACGGCGGTGAAAAGAATATTCACTTTTTCACCGACAGCCGCAATTTCAAAAACCTGATCTATACGGCCGATGCCCACTTGGTAGAGCTGGATATTGATGGAAAAAAGGTATCTGCCGTGTTGAAAGCAACCCAATACCACCCGGTAACGGATGAGCTTATGCATGCCGACTTCATGCAGGTATTCGATGACAAAGAGGTGATCATGCAGATTCCCGTGCACTTGCACGGAAGCGCCATTGGTGTTCGTATCGGTGGTAGATTGCGTCACGCTCAGCGTCGTCTGCGCGTAAAAGCTCTTCCAGCTAACTTACCTAGCGCCATCAACATCGACATTTCTGAAATGCGCATCGGCCACACCAAAACGGTTGCCGAAGTAGGTGAAGGAATGCCATTCGAGATCTTGAACGCGGATCGTTCAGTTGTTGTAGCCGTATTGACCGCTCGTAAAGCTATCCTCGACGAGGAAGAAGACGAAGAGGGTGAAGAAAGCGAAGAAGGAGGAGGAGCTGAAGGCGAAAACGCCGAAGCTACTGCCGAAGCAGCTGAATAAGCGTGAAAAAGAGTCTCGTAGTAGGACTTGGAAATATTGGGGCGGAGTACGCGAATACCCGTCACAACATCGGATTTCAAATACTGGATGCACTCGCAGAGTCATCCAGTATTTCTTTTTCTGCCGATCGCTATGGCGATCGGGCCGAGTTCAAATGGAAAGGACGGCCGTTCGTGCTCATCAAGCCGAGCACATACATGAATCTCAGCGGTAAGGCCGTAAATTACTGGTTACAAAAAGAGAAGGTTTCGACCAACCAACTACTGGTGGTGACCGACGATATCGCCCTTCCATTTGGCAAGTTACGCCTCAAGGGAAAAGGCTCCGATGGAGGTCATAATGGGCTCAAGAATATCCAGCAAACCCTGGGCAACCCAAACTATCCCAGATTGCGCTTTGGTGTCGGAAACGAATTCTCAAATGGCCGACAAGTGGATTATGTGCTTGGCGAATGGACCGGTGAAGAAAAGAAAGATTTGAAGGCTCGAATAGAGCTCGCGACCGAATTGATCAAGTCGTTTGGGACGGCCGGACTCCAACGTACCATGAACGATTTCAATAACCGCTGAGATCATTTATCGTGCCGTAGGCACACCCCTTAAAACTTACGGGCGGCTTACTCGACCGTTACCGATTTCGCCAGATTTCGGGGCTGGTCCACGTTGCAACCGCGCATTACGGCGATGTGGTAGCTCAGCAATTGCAGCGGAATGGTCGCTAGCAACGGGCTAAAGGCCTCTTCTGTGTCCGGAATTTCGATAACGTGCTCGCAGAGACTTTCGACCTGCCCGTCTTTGCCGTTGACGATGGCCAAAATTCGTCCGTTTCGCGCTTTCACTTCCTGCATGTTGCTCAGGACTTTCTCGTAATGTCCGCGGCGCGGTGCGATGAATATGACCGGCATATCGCGATCGATCAAGGCGATAGGTCCGTGCTTCATTTCGGCAGCCGGGTATCCCTCGGCGTGGATATAGCTGATTTCTTTAAGCTTCAGAGCTCCTTCGAGCGCGACCGGGAAGTTGTAGCCTCGTCCCAGGTAAAGCGCGTTATTTGCGTCCTTGTACATAGAGGCGATGTGCTGAATGTGCGCATCTTCTTTGAGTAACTGCTCAACGAGGTTCGGAATACGATCGAGCTCCCATATAAGCTCACGGAATCGGCTTTCGGACAGCACCCCTCGACGGCGGCCCAACTCCAGTGCGATGAGCGTCAACACGGTAACCTGAGCCGTAAAGGCTTTGGTCGATGCGACTCCGATCTCCGGACCCGCATGGGTATACGCTCCGGCATCGGTCTCATGAGCGATCGAACTTCCCACGACGTTGCAAACGCCAAAAATGGTGGCCCCCTTGCTCTTTGCCAAACGAATGGCTGCAAGCGTGTCGGCCGTTTCCCCCGATTGAGATACGGCGATCACTACGTCGTTCTCCGTGATCACCGGATTCCGGTATCTGAATTCGCTCGCATATTCCACCTCAACGGGCATACGCGCGATATCCTCGAATAGATATTCGGCGACCAAGCCGGCGTGCCAACTGGTTCCACATCCAATGATGATGATTCGGTGAGCATTCAAGAACTTACTTTCGTATTCCCGAATTCCGCTCATATTTATAATTCCTTCCTCGGGAAGCAAGCGGCCTCTGAGCGTATCCCGAATACTTCGCGGTTGCTCGTAGATCTCCTTCAGCATAAAGTGATCGAAACCACCTTTCTCGATCATTTCGAGACTCATCTGAAGCTCTTGTACGTACGGATCTATGATTTCGCTCGAATGGATCTTTGAAACCAAGAGGTTTCCATCGCGGCGAACAACCGCCATCTCATCTTCGTCGAGATATACTGCGTTGTTGGTATATTCGAGGAATGGGGTAGCATCGGAAGCAATGAAAAATTCGTTCTCTCCGATTCCGATCACCAACGAGCTCCCTTTTCGAGCACAAACGATGGTGTCGTCATCATCTTTGCTCATAACTACGATGGCGTAAGCCCCAATAACTTGCTGAAGAGCCAATCGAACGGCTTCTTCAAAACTTACGCCTGCGGCGCGATAGGCATCGTCGATCAAATTCACGAGTACCTCGGTGTCGGTTTCGCTCTTGAAGGTGTATCCGCGCTTCTCCAACTCCGATTTCAATGAATCAAAATTCTCGATGACCCCATTGTGTACCAATGCCAGATTTTCGTTTTCGCTAAAGTGCGGGTGCGAGTTGTTGTCAGAGGGCGGCCCGTGCGTTGCCCAACGGGTATGACCCATCCCCATACTTCCGGATACGTCGTTATCGCCAATGAGGTTTTCGAGCTCACTAACCTTGCCCTTCTTCTTGTACATGACAAAGGCGTCATCGTTCAGCAGGGCCACGCCGGCACTATCGTATCCGCGGTATTCTAATCTTTTGAGACCGTCAATAACGATCTTGCAGGCCTCGCGATGCCCCAAATATCCCACAATACCACACATTGGCCTTAGGGTTTAGTGTATGTCAGAATCAATTTCATTCGGTTCTCCTCAAATAACTCCGGATCAGAACCGTTCAACACAGCGCGATTCGCTCTAATGGCATTTCCGGAAACAACGAGCACCAACGGTTCGTTTGGCGCATCTCCGTTGATCACGGAATGAACATGTCGAGCGATGTTAAAGGTATACTTATTCTCGGAAGAATTGAACCCTCCCATAAAATGATCATTCCCTTGAGCTTGATCCAAGATGGTTTGGGTATCCCCGTTGCTGTCGAGCCGCAACAACACCATGTTACCCGCCTCTTCCCAAACAGCATTACTGCCGGGAACAATAGGAAACTCGATCAAGGCCTGATTAATGACTAAGGTACAGTCGCGCAAGTTTTCGAGTCCCGGGATCCTAATGGCCGTTCGCATCCCGTTCAATCCTTGAACGTACAATTCCTTTTCGCCGTATCCGGTCGTATCAACGGGTTTTACACTTAGCTGAGTACTGCTGTAATCGTGATAGAATCGGTTCGATCGCTGAGCATTGCTGTTAAAGGTCAGGCTGTAGCTCAAACTATCTAGTTCATCGTCGTGATAATAGATGGTCATGCGCGTGGCCGAACTCGGCATGTCGAGATAGAACATCTCGGACGATACGTTCGAGGTAATGTGCAGGCCCTTGAAGTACTCACTGAAATTCGCATTGTTCAAAAGTTCATCTTCCGTACCGTTGAGGATATACTGACCCACCGAAGCCGGTAATCGCAGCTCCATGGTGTCGGGCCTTTCTTCTCCGGACGACAGTGTATCGGTCAAACCGGGTACGAACAAGGTGTCGAGCAACGGAATGGGGTTGTAATCAAAACTTCGGTTCGAGAAATAGAAAGTATCGGCCGTACTTTCCATTTTTTCGTTCATTTCGTAAATCGTAATCCCCAGAGCATTTGGTTCATCGGCAGGACCGTACATCCCGGGATCGTCGAATTTGATGAACAACTTGACCGAATCGCATATCGGGTTGTTGTCGAACAATACATTATTGCTCGGCAAACGAACCTGAGTAAAGAAATCCGCCTTGGTGAAACCAAAAACGGGGTCGTTCATTTGCCCCAACGGCGATCGGAACAGGGTCGACGTTGCCGTCAGGTCATCGGGAAGTCGATAGGCGGTCAACCTAAGCGTATCGGTCTTTCCGATATTCAACCGATCATCGGGCGGCTGAATATCCACCCCGATGCTGGTAACGTCCTTTTCACAAGAAAGAAGCCCCACCAAAACGGCGAGGCCAGCGATTTTTGCAATGCGCTTCATGTTCCAATAACTCAATGGAAATGCCTTTAGTATGTTAGGCCACGGTTTCTTCTACGGAGATCTCTTGGTAGAAACCTTCGTAGGCCGCTGAACGCTCTTCGTCGTTTACGAAGTCGAGCATCGGCAAACCTTTACTCTCGGCATGCGCCTTGAGATCGGCATTTACTTCTTCAGTTCCCATCGTCACCGCATCGCTGTGGTCGATAGCGAGCTTGTTCAAGTTCACGAAGTCCGGCGTAGCAATGGACTCAACGCACTTCTCTCCTTCGTTCAACTTGATCTTTTTGGCCATATCTTCGCTCAAAGACCCTTTGAAGTCGTTGTCGTACAAGGTGTACACCAACTTGCTGTCCTCAAAAATGGGGTCGTCCGAGTAATTTTTCTTCAGATAAACCGGCAACATGGACGTCATCCAGCCATGGGCGTGAATAACGTCGGGCTTCCAACCCAGCTTTTTCACGATCTCCAATACGCCGCGGCAGAAGAACAAGCTGCGCTCGTCGTTGTCGGCAAAAAGCTCTCCCTTATCATCGGTCAATGTCGCCTTGCGCTTGAAGTACTCTTCATTGTCGATGAAGTACACCTGAATGCGCGAGGTCGGAATGCTCGCTACCTTGATGATCAAGGGCTGATCCATGTCATTCACGATCAAATTCATCCCCGAAAGGCGAATAACTTCGTGCAATTGATGGCGACGCTCGTTGATGCAACCAAAACGCGGCATAAAAATGCGCACTTCGTGGCCGGCATCGTTCATTAAGGTTGGTAGGTCTTGAGAGAGTTTAGAAATTGGTGAATCGGGTAGGTAGGGGGTTATTTCTTGCGAAACGTAGAGGATTCTCTTCTTTTCCATAATCCGCTTTAATCTTGTCAATACAGAAGATGCGAAAGTACGCAAAATTTGCCGTTTTATCAAGGTAATGGCTATGTTTGCTTCCTTAATGCACCCTGTATTGCTATGGAATCATTCCACCGTGCTGCAGATCTTCGGGCCCGATTGGATCACGCCCTCGCGGGCGGATGTAGGATCGGGTTTGTCCCAACCATGGGTGCGTTACACGCTGGTCACCTCCGGTTAATTGAACGAGCCGCACAGGAGAATTCATTTACTGTGGTTTCGATCTACGTGAACCCCACTCAATTCAACAACCCCAGCGACCTCCGCACTTACCCGCGTCAACCCGAAAAAGACCTCGCATTGCTCCGCAGCGTCGGATGTGATGCCGTGTGGTTTCCGTCCGATGACGAAATGTACCCCGAAGGAGTGAGCTCAGGAAATTTCGATCTCGGAGTACTCGATAAAGTCATTGAAGGCCACCACCGACCAGGACATTTTCAAGGAGTGGCGACCGTTGTCGACGCCCTTTTTAGAACTGTCCGGCCACACGCCGCTTACTTCGGCGAAAAGGACTTTCAACAAGTAGCCGTGATTCGACGTATGGTAGAGGTAACCGGACACGATGTGGAGATCATCGCTTGCCCGACCGTTCGCGAATCGGACGGACTCGCACTTAGTTCGCGAAATCTGCGCCTATCTCCGGACGAACGCCCCAAAGCCACCATGCTCTCGAAAGCCCTCTTCTATTTGCGCGATCAAGGCATTCACGAATCCCTCCCGAACGCTTTACTCGAAGCCAGGGACATCATCGCTCAAGAACCCGAAATCGACCTCGAGTATCTTGAGGTCGTGAACCCGGTGACCTTTGAACGGTTAATAGAATGGCCCGCCCAAACAGAAGTACGCGCCTGTATTTCAGCACATTTGGGTGATGTTCGCCTAATTGATAATGTTGGCATTATTGCGTAATTTTGCGGCGCAAACAGAACACTATGCTTATCGAGGTTTGTAAATCGAAGATCCACAGGGTCAAGATCACCGATGCTGACCTGCACTACATTGGCAGTATCACCATTGACGAGGATCTTATGGAAGCCGCGAACCTGATCGAAGGTGAAAAGGTCCAAATCGTCAACATCAATAATGGCGAGCGACTCGAAACCTACGTCATCAAAGGAAAACGCGGATCCGGAGAAGTCTGTATGAACGGTCCGGCCGCACGCCGAGTGCAAGCAGGAGACATCGTGATCATCATTGCGTACGCCCAAATGGACTTCGAAGAGGCCAAATCCTTCAAACCGGCTATTGTATTTCCCAACGAGGAAACCAACCGACTTAACTGATACAGCAGGTGAATAAACGGCTGTCCAAGATCATACGTACCCTCGTCGTACTCATTATTACAGGGGTTCTCATCTTCTTTGCCTTTAGGGATATCGACACGAGCGAACTCGTGCACGACTTGTCAGAAGCCAATTACGCCTGGGTGCTTTGGACCGTTTTTCTGGGCTGGTTAGCCTATGTCGCCCGCGGACTCCGTTGGCTCATCCTCATCGATACTATGGGCTATAAAGCAATGGCTTGGCACAGTATTCACGCAGTTACCATCGGCTATTTCACGAACTTATTTATTCCACGCGCAGGCGAAATCGCCCGTTGCACTTCCTTGAGTCAAGTCGAAGATATCCCGGTCGACAAACTCATCGGTACGGTCATCGTTGAACGCGTGATCGACTTCATTTTTCTCGGCATGTTCGTCCTGGCCGCCCTCGCGATTCAGTTCGACAACATCATGGGTTTCTTTACCGCAATATCAGAGGCTCGCGCGAGCTCGGACGGCTCGGGAAGTTCCACCCTACTCTACGTCCTCGGCGGAGGCTTTGCCGTAGCCGTGATCATTCTTTTCCTCTTCAGAAAACACATCCTCGAACTCCCTATATTCCTTAAAGTACGGGCCTTCTTGCTTGGCGTGTTCGACGGCATGAAGACCGTGTACAAAATGAAAAGGAAAGGGGCGTTTATCGCCTATACCCTACTCATTTGGCTCACCTATTTCGGTATGATCTACTTCAACTTCTTCTCACTCTCTAAATTCGACCTGCTAACCATAGGAGACGGGGTAACCATGACGGTCATCGGTGGGTTGGGTATGGTGGTGCCCTCACAAGGTGGAATTGGAAGCTACCACCTGGCCGTGGCGTACGGTATGACCGTACTCGGCTCAGCCTACGGACTCGAAAATATCTTCAACTATCAGAGCGGCCTTACCTACGCTACGCTCGTTCACAGTAGCCAAACGCTCATGTCGCTATTCACGGGCTCCATTGCCCTTTTTGCCCTATATTTAGCTCGAACCAGAAAGAAACGGTCCGAAGCCAATTGATCCATGGGGCACCTCGACTACGCCAAAGCCAAGATCCATACATTCGACTCTTTTCCGAACCAACGCCACATCTGGCGTTTTTTGGAAGAAAAAGTGGTATTCACCAATGGCTGTTTCGACCTGTTACACACCGGACATGTCACCTATTTGGCCATGGCACGCGATCTCGGAAAACACCTGGTGGTCGGATTGAATTCCGATGACTCAGTGAAACGACTCAAAGGGGAAAATAGACCAGTGAATGGCCTCGAAGATCGCGCATTGGCCCTGGCATCCCTTACCTTCGTCGATGCAGTGATCCCATTCGAAGACGATACCCCGGCAAAACTGATCGATATGGTTCGTCCGGACGTCCTCGTGAAAGGCGGGGATTACGCTATAAAGGAGATCGTGGGGCACGAACTGGTTCAAAGCTACGACGGAACGGTAACCACCATAGATCTGGTTCCGGGAAAAAGCACCACGGGACTCATTGAGCGAATGAACGACAATGGCTAAGACCAAAACCACCTTTTTCTGTCAAAACTGCGGAACGGAGTACCCCAAGTGGATGGGCCAGTGTAAGGCCTGTGGCGAGTGGAATACCATCGTCGAGGAATTGGTCAAAAAAGGAAAGGACAAAGCGGGCTGGAGAGCCAAGGCCACGGCAACTTCTACTGCTAAGCCAAAACCCATAAAGGAAGTAGATCTAGGAGCCGAACAGCGCATCAATACGGCGGGCAATGAGCTGAACCGAGTTCTCGGTGGGGGTCTTGTGCCGGGCTCTGTTATTCTTCTTGGAGGTGAGCCGGGTATCGGAAAATCAACGCTGATGCTGCAGATCGCCCTCCGCATGAAGAAAACGCGAATCCTCTACGTTTCGGGCGAAGAGAGTGAAAAACAAATACGCATGCGGGCCGAGCGCATCGGCATCACCAATGAAGAGTGCTACCTACTTCCTGAAACAAGTGCCCGGAACATCTTTGAACAAGCCGAGATCCTTGCGCCACACCTCCTGGTGATCGACTCCATTCAAACCCTGTACAGCGATGTGGTCGAATCGACCCCGGGAAGCGTTTCACAAATACGGCAGTGTACTGCAGAACTCATCCGCTACGCCAAAGACACCGGAGTTCCTGTATTCGTGATCGGACATATCACCAAGGAAGGCAATCTGGCCGGACCAAAAGTTCTGGAACACATGGTGGATGTGGTCTTGCAATTCGAGGGAGACCGCAACTACAATTATCGACTGCTGCGAGCTCACAAGAATCGCTTTGGAAGTACCCAAGAGCTCGGTATCTATGAGATGCACGGTGCCGGACTTCGAGAAGTGGCGAATCCGTCCGAACTGCTCGTCTCGGAAAAAGATGGCCCCACGAGCGGAACCGCCATTGCCGCCACCCTAGAAGGTATGCGCCCCATGATGATCGAGATCCAGGCCTTGGTCAGCTCCGCGGTATACGGCAATCCACAGCGATCGGCCACCGGATACGATCTGCGTAGACTGAACATGCTCTTAGCCGTGCTGGAGAAGCGGTGTGGATTCAAGCTTGGGCAAAAGGATGTGTTCTTGAATATCACGGGTGGAATCAAAGTCGTGGATCCGGCCATTGACCTCGCGGTCATGGTGGCCGTACTCAGCTCGAACGTTGATTTGGCCCTCGAAGACAAGGTCTGCTTTGCGGCCGAGGTCGGACTCACCGGAGAAATACGACCGGTCCAGCGCATAGAGCAGCGCATCAAGGAAGCCGAAAAACTAGGCTTCGACAAGATTTTCATCAGCAAATTCAATAAGGTGAAAGCCGCTGATTTCGGAATCAAAGTGATTCAAGAGTCCAAGATCGAACGTATATTCCAGCAACTGTTCGCCGGATGAAACCACTACTTCAAATCGAGGACCTCGTTACCGAATTCCGCTCCGATGGAACCTATAAACCGGCGGTGAAAGGTGTCAGCTTTTTTGTAGGCCGCGGTGAAACCGTTGGCGTGGTCGGCGAATCCGGCTCAGGAAAATCCGTCACCTCCCTGAGTATCATGCGCCTGATCCAGGAACCTCCGGGCCGAATATCGAATGGTCGCATTCTATTTCACGACTCGAACGGCGATCCCACGGATCTTCTTTCACTGCCTCGCGGCAGGATGCGCAACTATCGAGGTAATAAGATCGGTATGATCTTCCAGGAACCCATGACTTCATTGAACCCCGTTTTCACCTGTGGGGATCAGGTCATGGAGGCATTACTTGAGCACCGTACCAAGAATAAAAAAGAAGCTAAACGCCTCACGCTCGAACTCTTCGAAAAAGTAAAACTTCCGCGGCCCGAAGCGATCTTCAAGAGCTATCCGCACCAGATCTCGGGCGGACAAAAACAACGGGTGATGATCGCCATGGCCATCAGCTGTAAGCCCGATTTACTCATCGCTGATGAGCCCACCACGGCTCTCGATGTAACCGTTCAGAAGACCATTTTGGATCTCATCAAGGAGCTTCAGGAAGAAATGGGCATGGGCGTCATTTTCATTACCCACGACTTAGGAGTAGTAGCGGATATCGCTGACAAGGTAGTGGTGATGTATCGAGGTGAAGTGGTGGAAACGGGTGACACCGAGGCCATTTTCAACAGCCCCGAACACCCCTATACCAAAGGTTTACTCGCCTGCCGACCACCCCTTGATCACCGGGTCACCAAGCTACCTACTGTGAAGGACTTTTTGGATGAAGTTGAAGAAGACCGGCGAGAGGACCCATCGCGCCGAGAGGCGCATATCCGTGCACTTTGCGCACAGGATTCGATGATTCGGGTCCGTGATCTGCGCACCTGGTTCCCGGCCAATAAGAGTTTTTGGGGTAAGCCTCTCGACTGGGTCAAAGCCGTGGACGGCGTTAGCTTCGATGTTTTTCCGGGCGAAACGCTCGGTCTGGTGGGTGAATCTGGATGCGGTAAAACTACCCTAGGACGCACCATACTTCAGCTTCAGGATGCACATTCCGGAAGCGTGACGTATGCGGGACGCGAACTCATTGGCCTGTCGAAGGCCGAAATGCGACCACTCCGAAAAGACCTTCAGATCATATTTCAAGACCCCTACTCGAGCTTGAACCCGCGCATGACCATTGGAAAGGCCATTCAAGAACCGATGGAGGTACACGGATTGCACGGTCGACGCTCGCGGAAAGATAAAGTGATCGAACTGCTCGAGAAAGTGGGGTTGAACGCAGAACACTACCAGCGGTATCCGCATGAGTTTTCGGGCGGACAAAGACAGCGGATCGGCATTGCCCGCGCATTGGCCGTAGAACCGCGGTTCATCGTTTGCGACGAGTCCGTTAGCGCCCTCGACGTTAGTGTTCAAGCCCAAGTGCTCAACTTGCTGAACGATCTTAAACACGAGTTTGGGTTAACGTATATCTTTATTTCGCACGACCTCAGCGTGGTGAAACACATGAGTGATCGAATGATCGTAATGAACAATGGGCTAATAGAAGAGTATGGGGATGCTGAGAAGATCTACGCCGATCCGGCATCGGAATATACCCGCGAACTTATTGAGGCCATTCCGGGGCGCGGACGCTAATTGACGGAGGTGAGTATCCTCGGGTCGGCCATCAACTCTCTGTTATCGTGATTTCCCGGCAGGTCGAGCTTTTCAAAAGCGTAGACCCTCATTAAGGTACCATTATTCCTCGCTTGTAGACTTTCGGTAGGCTCGAACCGCTGAACTAGTCGAAAATGGGGCGAATCGAGCAGTTGATCGAGTGAAATACGCTCAGTCATGAAACGACGAGAGTCCCAAAGAACAAAAGCGCCGTTTTCGTTTTCTCCAAGGTCGGGAAACATGTTCGCCGGCAAGTAGCGGGTTACGTTATTGTACGTGAATGGGTCCTTTTCGGTGAAGTACAGGATGTTGTTGTTTTGGCAATAGAGTTTGTGTTTCGCGTATCCACTATCGCGGTACCAGAGTCCGGCCGAACGACTAATACGCACGATGCCCCCTTCGGGCTTTGGGAAGGGGTGATTTCGCCAGATCTGAAAGACTGTGAACAGGCAAAGTAGGGATAGCAATGGGGCAAGTGCTTTAGGGCGCAACCGAAGTACGGCGTTCCAGCCGGACCAGCTAATGATCAGCGCGAGGGGCATTACAGAGGCCAATACACGTACGAGGCCCATGGAACCGAGGATCCCTTTGGACCACATATAACTGTGTGCGATAAGGTATAGCCAAAAGGGAGCCACGATCAAGGCAAACCGCTCTAATCGGGCGCGGTGATCAGCGGCGAACCACAGAGTAATGTGCCCTGTAACGAAACCGATGAGAACGGTGGTGTTCATTCCGCGGGGGAGGCTATTGACAAAGGTCCACGGACTGCCCGATCCGTAAGGCGACTCCATGGGATAGGGGTTATTCTCTAGGAACCAGAGGGGCGAACCGTAAACGGGCCAACCGATCAGGGCCATGACTACAGGCCCAAAGGCGAGCCAGGGTATCGATCGCCAATTTCTGAGCAGCGCGAAAAGGCCGCCCATTGCGGCTATGAACAGCCAGCCTTCGGGTCGAGTAAAAGGAGAAAATGAAATGAGCAGAGCCGCCCAGAGGAATTGTTTTCGGAAGTAGAGGTTTACGGCTCCTACGACCACTAGTGCCATAGTGATCTCGGTCATGGCCGAAACGCTCATTTCGAAAAGTCGGGGAACGGAAAGGGTAAGCACTGCCAGCCATGGGGTGAATTTCATGCCGAGGCGCTTGGCCGTATCAGCGGCTACCAGAGCGGTAACTCCCAAGAGTAGGGTGTTAAAGACCTTCATGGTGGGAATCCCGCCGTAGGCGGAAAAAGAGAATAGAAAGGTATAGACAGGGCGCCCCCACATGCGGAGGAAGAGTTCGGGGTGTTGCCAGGCGTAGCGGGCGAGGATCCAGTGTGCGAAGTTGTCGTTGCCGCCGAAAACGCCAAAGCTTTGAGGGGCCCAGTAAAATAGCCAGGAGAGGAGAAGGGCGAAGATCGCGTAGCCGGTGCGGCCGATCAGTTTTTCGCCCATAGGTTGTACTTGAGAATACAGTAAATCGTGCGAAAGCCATCGCGCCAGCCAATCTTTTTACCCTCTTCGTAGGTGCGTCCGTAGTAGCTGATTCCGACCTCGTAGATGCGGATTTTCGGCACTCGGGAGAGCTTAGCGGTCACCTCGGGCTCGAATCCGAAACGCTTTTCTTTGAGATTCAGCGATTTGGCAATATCGGCCCGAATAAGCTTGTAGCACGTTTCCATATCGCTCAGGTTGAGGTTGCAGAGCATATTGGAAAGGGTGGTCAGGACTTGGTTTCCGATGCTGTGCCAAAAGAACAGCATGCGGTGGGCGTATCCGCCCATGAATCGAGAACCGTAAACGACATCAGCGAACCCGTCAAGAGCAGGTTGTATAAGTCTACTGAATTCCTGCGGGTCATACTCGAGATCTGCATCTTGAACAATGAGATAATCGCCCTTTGCCAATTCTATTCCCATGTGGATGGCAGCACCCTTTCCTTCATTAATGGGTTGCTCAAAATATTGAAGTCGTGATGGATCATACTCACTTCTAAAGCGATCCAATTCACCTGCCGTGCCATCGGAAGAAGCATCGTTAATGACAATGATTTCTTTATTAATCCCTTCAGGCAGCCCCGCTTCATAAACCTTTTCCAACAGGGTATAAAGCGTGGCCTCTTCGTTATAAGCTGGAATTATGATTGATAAGGTTGGCAAAGAAGGATTCATCGAAGTGTGCGCAAATATAGATAAATATAAGCACATTCGCTCATCTCGCTCCGGGTTCCCCGAGTTTTGCTGCTTCATAGTCGGGTCGCTCCAGGGTGGCTCGTTTCTCAGGAGGGTTTTGTGTTCTAAGGAAAATCATCCGATACGAGTCTCGGGTCATTCCATCCCAGTGAATGATAATTCGATCATATTGATAGGTTGTCAGAACATTATACGAAATGAGCAGTGCGAGAGGTATGTACATCAATTTCGACCAATTCTTGAGGTTCCAACCATCGAACATAAGCGCCAGAGGCAAAGCGAAAAGAGGATAACTGTCGATCAAGGGGCGAATGGAATAACTTCCTCCGTACCACCAGCACCACCAAGCGAAGGTCACATACCAATAAAGCAGTAGAATCAATGTGGTTAGTTTAGATCGCAAATCACCATTGAGCGCATCGCGCCACAATGCCCATATACCGAATAGCATGATCGGGGTATAAATCAGCCAGCCCGACCTCCACGAAAAGAACCCTTCAATTATTTTGGGGTCGTTCCAGAAAAACCCTTCGTTGACATAAGGGTTATACAACCATTTGCCCGTAAGAGATTTCCAATAAAGCAGTTGGGGAATGGGTGGGATGATTCCACCGATGAGCACGGGTAGCACCTCTTTCCTCAGGGACAAGTCTCGATCCCGGTGCCATAGCCAGAATATAGCGATGGGTAGTATGAGTAATAAATTTACAGGTCGCACCACCATTGCTAATACGGCCGCAAGGCCGCCCCAAAAAAGCCACTCCTTTCTGGTATACTTCGGATCAAAAATAAAGAGCAACATGCTGATTATGGCGAAGCTGTACACGTGAGACATGGGGCTTCGATACACCACATAATAGAGTAGGTTAGTCCCCACATACAGGACCGTGAGAGTAACTATAGTGGCCATGGGCGAAGCCCTTCGCAGCAGAAATTTGGCGAGAAACCAAAGCCCGACGATCAGCCAAAAAATGGAACTGACGATTAGGGCAATTGCGTAAATCTCAGAATATCCGGTAGGCTCGAAGCCCAATGGTTCAGCTAAGGCATGAGCGATAAAAAAGAATGGAGCGTAAAATACTGAGACGCCGTAGGTTACCTTCAGAGGTCTTTTGAGACGCTGCTGGGGAGCGTGAGCGACGTGATGAGGGAACAGGTCGTAATCCCAGGCCTTTTCCATCTTTAGGTCGTTGTAAATGACCAGTGCAGGCAAGTACGTATAGTAAAGAGAGACATCGTAAATGAGCACGCGGTTCTTTTCCCATTTACGCGCTTGAATCGAGAAGTAAAACGTTCCTGCAAGAACTACGAGAAGAAAGATGCGTACAGAGCGTGGCATGGGTTATGCTTCGATCTTCATCTCCGGTATTTCCCCTTCAATGACGAGTCGGCCTTCGGTTGCGATTTTAATCTCCTCCACCGAAATTCCTGGGGCGCGTTCCAGCAATATAAAGCCGCGTTCGTCAATATCGAGCACAGCCATATTTGTAACGACTCTCTTGACACATTGAACGCCTGTTATGGGCAGGGTGCATTCGTTGAGCAGTTTGCTTTGGCCGGCTTTATTGGTGTGCATCATAGCCACTATTATATTCTCTGCACTGGCTACCAGGTCCATGGCGCCTCCCATTCCTTTAACCATTTTTCCAGGGATCTTCCAATTGGCGATATCGCCATTATCGGCAATTTCCATGGCTCCCAATACGGTGAGTTGGACGTGCTGTCCTCGGATCATGGCAAAGCTGGTAGCCGAATCAAAAAAAACGGCTCCTTTTCTGGCAATGATGGTCTGTTTGCCCGCGTTGATCAAATCCGGATCTTCGTCGCCATCAAAAGGGAATGGTCCCATTCCTAAGATTCCGTTCTCCGACTGAAATTCTACGTCAATGTCATCCGCGACATAGTTGGCGACGAGTGTAGGAATTCCAATCCCAAGGTTGACGTAGTATCCGTCTTCTAATTCCTGGGCTATCCGTTTGGCGATTCCGTGTTTATCGAGCATATCAGTTTGATTTAGGCCTTACGGTTCGTTGCTCAATTCTCTTTTCATAATTCACTCCCTGGAAGATTCGCTGGACAAATATGCCCGGAGTGTGAATTTGGGCCGGGTCAAGCTCTCCGGCCGGAACTAGCTCTTCGACCTCAGCGACGGTAATCTTGCCGGCCATGGCCATGGGTGGATTAAAATTCCTGGCGGTTCCTTTGTAAACGAGATTTCCGGCTTCGTCGCCCTTCCATGCTTTAACGAAAGCAAATTCTGCGGTCAAGGCCGTTTCTAAAATATGGGGCTTGCCACCGAAGATCCTCACTTCTTTTCCTTCTCCGACCTCAGTGCCGTATCCCGCCGGGGTATAGAATGCCGGTATTCCGGCTCCTCCCGCACGGCATCGCTCGGCCAAACTACCTTGAGGAATCAAATCGACCTCCAGCTCACCGCTCAACATCTGTTTCTCGAAAAGGGCGTTCTCGCCCACGTAAGAGCTGATCATTTTTTTGATCTGCCTTTTTTGAAGCAATAAGCCAAGCCCAAAATCATCAACTCCGGCGTTATTCGATATACAAGTAAGATCCTTAACACCGGCATCTCGAAGAGCCGCAATACAGTTCTCTGGGATTCCACAAAGGCCAAAACCACCCAACATCAGGGTCATGCCATCGTGAACTCCCTCAATTGCTTCCTGTGCGTTAGCGACTGCTTTTTTGATCATCAGAACTCGATTTCGTCAAAGTTAACATTATTGGCCTTCTGCTTTTGCTCGTAGACTTCACAGTTGAGCTCGATTCCGACCCCCGATTCGGGCGGGTCAAACTCCGCTTTTGAAACCGTCAAGGTCTTATCGGCATAGCATTTCTTCATATAATTTGCCCAAATCGGCAGGGCCATGGTCGCACCTTGTCCGTACGCGATACTCCTAAAGTGAGCAGCTCGGTCTTCAGCACCTACCCAAACCCCCGTCACGAGGTTCGGCACCATACCCATGAACCAACCGTCACTGTGGTTTTGGGTCGTTCCCGTTTTTCCGGCGATGGGGTTTTCGAACTCGTATGGATACCCCGTCACGACGTCATTTATGTAGCTATAGTCGCCCCATTTTGTTCTCAATCGAATTCCTGTTCCGTATTCTGTAACACCCTGCAATAAACTAACAGCGGTGTAAGCCGTTTCTGCACTCATCACTTCCCTTGTCATGGGATTAAACTCCGCAAGTACAACGCCATATTTATCTTCGATGCGCAGGACCGCGGTGGGTTCCGTGTAAATCCCATCGTTCGCAAACGTCCCGTAGGCACCTACCATTTCGTGCAAACTGAGATCAGGTGTTCCAAGACAGATGGCCGGTTGCTCGGGAATTTCACCTTCAACACCTAAATTTCGCGCCATTTCGATGACCGGTTTCGGGCCAACCTGTTTCATCAGATAAGCGGTAATCGTATTCACCGATTCTGCCAATCCTTGCTTTAAGGAAAGCTGCCCACCATACTCATCATCCGAATTCTTCGGTTGCCAATCCTTCAACAACCCCCACTCTTCTTTTTCGAATCGGACTGGCACATTAGGTACCTCATAGCAGGGCGAATATTTCTTTTGATCTATGGCAGTCACATAAACGAATGGCTTAAACGTGGAGCCAACCTGCCTTTTCCCAAGTCTCACATGATCATACTTGAAGTGTTTGTGGTCAATTCCGCCAACCCAAGCTTTGATGAAGCCCGTTTCCGGATCCATACTCAACATTCCCGTTTGCAAAAACCATTTGTAGTATCGAATCGAGTCCATCGGGGTCATAACCGTGTCTATTTCTCCATCCCAAGAGAAGACACTCATTTCCCGCGGTGTGTTGAATTCGAGATCAATACTATCGCGGGGTAGATCATTCTTTCTGGCCACCCTATATCGCTCACTTCTTCGGACGGCCTGCTGCATAAGCCGCTCTATATCTGCCGAGCCTAAGTCCTGAAACGGCGCGTTCTTTCTCCCTTCCCAATGCCTGTAAAACACACGCTGCAAATTGCTCATATGAGCCCTCATGGACTCTTCAGCATATTGCTGCATCCGAGAATCAACCGTCGTGTATATTTTAAGTCCGTCTGTATATAAATTATACTCAGTGCCATCGGGCTTCGGGTTTTTATCGATCCATTCTCTCATGAAGCCCCGCAAATATTCCCTGAAGTACGGCGCAAGACCATCGTTGTGCCCAGCCCGCTGATAGTCCAGTTCCATCGGAATTTTTTTAAGACTGTCTGCCTCGAGCCGAGATAAAAAATCATTGCGCACCATTTGGCTCAATACCACGTTGCGGCGTTCTACAACCCTTTCCGGGAAAAGTCTCGGGTTGTAGTAACTTGAATTCTTGAGCATACCCACCAAGGTGGCCGATTCCAAAACGTCTAATGAATCCACCGATGAGTTAAAATAAATCTGAGCAGCTGATTCAATTCCAACCGCCAGATTGAGAAAGTCATAGCGGTTTAGATACATGACCAAAATTTCCTCCTTGGTATACCTTCTCTCCAGTTCCACGGCTATGATCCACTCCTTGAATTTCTGGAAAACTCTTTGAAATTTGCTGCTGGCGACCTGTTCGGTAAAGAGCATCTTCGATAGTTGCTGAGAAATAGTACTCGCACCACCCGAGCTACCTAATTTGGCGATGGCTCTTGCTAATCCCCTAAAGTCAATTCCACTATGACTAAGGTATCGTTCATCTTCAGTCGCTATCAGGGCCTGGGGAAGATAAGGTGAAAGCTCCTCGAATCGAACATGAGTTCTGTTCTCCAGAAAGTACTTTCCAATGACCTTCCCGTCGGCGGAAACAATCTCGCTGGCCAGGTAATTCTTGGGGTTTTCTAACTCTTCCACAGTGGGCAATGGACCAAACCACCCCCAGCTCGCCATGAACATAATTAATATGATTCCAACGACCGGCGCAAGGGCCAAGAACCAGAGCCATGTTAAATATTTTTTGAAGCTCGTATTATTCGCAGCCATATCAAGAATCTCCAGAAGTCAATGCCAGTCTAAAACCAACGTCCTCAATGCCCACCAATTGTGTGTCGCGCATTCCATGTGTCAGTGAAATTGAATATTCTCCATCGCCCGGTAACTCTCCACCGATAAATATCGGTAGGCGAAATTCTTTTACTGCCCCAGCTCCCTTGCCCAAAAGCGCACCACTGGGGGCCGCCAATCTGTAGTTGACCGTGTCACGCCTACCTTCTCCGTTCGGGTACTTCTGATCTACAAAAACATACAGGTTTTGGTAGGAGTATTCGGCATTCACTCTCAAGGCCATGAAGCCATCGTACCGAAAATGCTCACCTGAAGGCTCCCAGTGAAAGGTCATAACTGAATCCATATGCCAACCGGCGCTTCCCACCTCCCGATAACTTTCAAATACTCTTGATCGGTCACAAGATGTAAGCGTTAACGCACATGCCAGTAGAATCAAAAAAAGGCTATTTTCGATGTTTTTCTGCACCATTTGAAGGCTTTTTGCGTCTTTTTTTGCGGTTTTTAGGTCTTTTCTGGTCAAATCTCTTCAGATCATCCTGGCCCACCACATTCTCAAAATCAAGTCTTTTTCCTTCCTCTTTCTCTTCACAAAAGTCTTCCAAACAATTCGGCGTTTGGCCAGATTTATTCAGGTCAATAATCTCGTGAACTGATTTACGATTGAGCTCAACAAAAGCTGAAAACTCACCGGTGTAGCAATACCACATTTTCCCTTTGAAGATGTCCAACTTGACGAATCGGGCTTCACCCTTCTCCGTTTTTAGGCGCACTCCGGTATCAGGAAATCCTTTGATTTCCTCTAAATAGGCATCTAGCTCGTAATTCAAACAGCATTTCAATTTTCCACATTGGCCAGCAAGTTTTTGCGGATTTAAGGCCAACTGCTGATATCGAGCAGCCGCAGTATTCACCGATCTGAAATCGGTCAACCACGTCGTACAGCATAATTCCCGCCCACACGATCCAATTCCCCCAAGTCGAGCGGCCTCCTGACGTGCTCCAATTTGCCGCATGTCAATCCGAACGCCAAATTCTCTTGCGAGATCCTTGATGAGCTGCCGAAAATCAACTCGACCATCAGCAGTGTAGAAAAAAGTGGCTTTTCCGTTGTCGCCCTGATACTCAACGTCGGAAATCTTCATTTGCAAATTAAGACGCATAGCAATCTCACGTGCCTTATACATGGTAGGCACTTCGCGATCTTGCGCTTTTCTCCACTTGTCTATATCTCCTTGAGAGGCCTTGCGGTATACCTCACGGATTTCGTGCGATTCCGGATCTATCTTTCTCTTGCGCATCTGGAGGCGCACAAGTTCACCCGTTAAAGAAATATTTCCAATATCGTGTCCCGGACTACCTTCAACAGCAATGGTATCACCCATTTGAAGGGGTAGGTCATTGACGCTCCGGTAATATTCCTTGCGCCCATTCTTAAAGCGCACTTCAACACAGTCGAATCTCTTCTGATTCGCCGGTGCTTCCATATTCGCAAGCCAGTCGTACACCGACAGTTTGGTGCACCCACCGGTGCTACACGTTCCGTTATTCTTACATCCCGCAGGAAGGCCACCTCCACTCGAACAACTTCTACATCCCATGGTGCTTTCCTATAGTTTCAAGTCTCTAAGCTACTTATATATGCGTTCACCGACAAAAATTTGTGCCTTCGGCACGATGCACACCTTTTCTCTACCTTAGACGTTCTCGTTATGCGTTCAACAATCTTCATCCTTGCTCTCCTTTTGCTTTGCTGCAGCAGACCATCAGTGCAGGTTACGAATGTACCCGTTCATCATGCGGGTGCGCTGCAAAATTTCATGCATTATGGCGATATCTCGGCCAAATTAGACCTCCTCCAATTACAGGAAAGCCAAGGCATTTACGCACTTGGAGCCCGAGCTGATCTCAAAGGAGAGGTCCTTATCCTCGATGGACAGCCCTTAATAAGCTACAGCGACAGAGGAAAAGTTGCCCTCGATTTTTCCTGGGATCACGACGCCTCCTTGATCGTCTATGCTTCAGTTAGTGAGTGGGCAAATTTTAATATCCCGAAACAAATTTCGACACCAAAAGAACTAGAAGCTTTTATTGATTCCATTGCTTCCAAATTAGGAATGGACACAGAAAAACCATTCCCCTTTATGATTTTCGGCGAAATCGAAAGGGCGAATTGGCACGTGGTCGATTGGCCGACGGGCGATTCAGTACACACCCATGAAAAGCACATTACTTCAGGACCGCATGGAATCATCCAGAACGAGGAAGTCCAAATCCTCGGATTTTTCTCTAAGCATCATCAAGCTATTTTCACCCGCCACACCACCTTCATGCACCTTCATCTGGTTACTGCGGATAATCGCTTGGCGGCGCATCTCGACGAAGCCAAATGGGGAAATGAAATGACGCTCGCATTGCCAAAAAAATGAACCGGCCAATTAAAACAGAACGATGCCTTTTAAGGCCCATGACCGCAAAGGACCGCGAAGCTGTATTTGCGTACCGGGGCGACAAAGAGATCAATCAATATCAAGGCTGGGTTCCAGAGAGGCTTGAAGATGTCGATTCCTGGTTGGGAAAGAGGCCTGCGGAAATCAATACACCAGGCACCTGGTTTCAACTCGTCATTCTTGATAATGGCCACTTGGAAGTCATTGGAGATATCGGCCTACATTTTCCGAAAGACGAAAACGACATATGCTGGTTGGGGTGCACGCTTCGAAAAGCAGATCATGGCAAAGGGCTAGCCAGCGAATGTCTCGAGTCCGTTATGCTTTTTCTCCACGATGCCCTCCAAAAAGAAGGAGTCGTCGCTTATATCAAAGAGAAAAACTTTCCGTCTAGACGACTATTCGAACGACTCGGGTTCAAGAATGTAGCCGTCGAAGAAGGTGACCTTTACAAGTATTTTCGCACCTTGCCTATATGAGTCCAGGTCGAGTCTCCATATTTGAGTACCTGTTATTCACCTTGTTGCTGTTGCCTTTGTTCTGGTTAAACCTCAATGGCACCCATGATTGGGGTGGAGACTTTGCTCAGTACATTCAGCAGTCGGTCAATATTGTCAATGGCGTCGATCATACTCAGTCGAACTACGTATTCAATCCTGATTATCCGGAGCTTGCTCCGCCGAGCTACCCGGCGGGCTTTCCGCTGCTGCTGGTCCCTATCACGGCAATTTGGGGCATTAACCTTTTGGCTTACCAATACGTCTTGACCACCATGCTCTGCGGGCTTGCTTTGCTCACGTTCGGGCTTCTACGTCATCGATTCACCAGAGCCGAAGCCGGCGCGGCCATGCTCATCTTTACCTACAGCCCAACAGTCATTCGTTTCAAGGATGAAGTTCTATCGGATATTCCATTCACGCTTTTATCACTCGGAGCCATCCTGCTATTTATCCGCTGGAAAAGACAAGCAGGTCGTTTAATTTCACTAATTCCTGTTGTCTTTCTCCTCGGTTTTGCCTTTCTACACCGAAATATCGGCTTCGTTTTTCTCTTGGCCATGCTCATTGATCTGGGAACAAAAAACGTAAAGGCCTCTGGTATCCTAATTTCTGGTTCAATCGTCCTTTACCTGCTCTTCGATCAAATCATATTTCCAGCCAAAGCCTCACTAAACGGACACTTTTTAGACTTATTCTTGGCGGGCGGATTCAGAGAAACAATCAATACCACTTCGGAATACTATGTCACGATCTTTCAAAATTTTTTCACACCAGAAGGTGTAGAACTCGACTTCTTTCCGCTCGTTACTCGAGCTTTTGCCATTGCGTTTTTCACCGTGGGGCTCTTTATTCGGCTCCTGCATAGACCTTCGGTTTTGGAATGGAGCACGGTGGGTTACTTGGGCGGTATTTTTCTGTTCCCCAATACGACCCAAGGCTTTCGATATTTATTACCCATTTTTCCTCTGGCATTCTTGTATATCATCACAGGCTTACGCAGCGTGCGACTGCCTAGGAAAATCTCCCCGTTTTGGATTTCTATGACAGCGCTTTTGGCCATAGGTCTTCCGTATCAGAATTACTTAAAATTGGCCCTACGGGCCGATGAGAATCACCTAGGGCCACAGTCCCATGCCGCACAGGAAGTCTTTCGTTTCATCGAAAATAACACTGAAGAATACGCTCAATTCACCTTCGTTAAACCACGAGTTTTAGGGTTGTTTGCTGATCGACAAGCATTTGCTCAACATCCGAAGAAAGTACTCCCTGCTTCTTTTGACTACCTGTTAACATGCAATGAATTGACTGACCCGGCCTCAGAACAATTCATAGCAGAGCAGCAGGATCAACTGGAAATTGTATTCCAGAATGCCCGTTTTACGCTGTATCGGTTGAAGCGTCTTTCCGATGAAGAAGTGAGTTCATCTTGATTCCTAAGTCGAGTAAAACCACCTTGGCATTGGCGTTGCGTTCAATGTGGTATTCCGCCTTATTCAACTCCTCCAAGATTTCCATGATGTTGCCACCGTGAACGAATCCTGCGAATTTTTCAAGTTGAAATCCCGGCGGCTGTAGCTCGATCCGCTGAAGCGCGCGCAAATCGTAATTGAGGATGAGCGCATCGCGCAGCACTTTTGAGGTATAGCTCAAAAATTGCTTCAGGCGCTCGCGTCCCCAACCGGCCATGCCGTCGACCCACACCACCAGGTCGCCCGTTTTTTGATGGGCAAGGTAGGCTTTGCGAATAAAATCGACAAAGGCCACGCCATTTTGCGCCAGTACTTCTTCATTTTCGCGGAGGGCTTGCATTTGCTGCTCTTCAGTGAGCAGTTTGAGTCGGACCGCTTGCGTCCTCGACCTTATGGTGCCAATGAGGGACTCCTCATCTTCGGTAGCTAAGAGAAATACCGTGCGCTGCGGTGGCTCTTCGATGACCTTGAGCAGTTTGTTGGCTGCACTAAGGTTCATGCGCTCCGGCATCCAGATCACCATGATCTTGAATTGGCTTTCGTACGGTTTTAGCTGAAGTCGTTTGAGGATGTGGGCGGCTTCATCGACATTGATGAGTCCTTGTTTGTTCTCGACGCCCAAGCGCGAGAGCCAATCGAACAGCGATCCATACGGCTCTTCCTTCACGAATGTGCGCCACTCCTCCAAGAAATTGGAGCTTACCGGATGCTTCACCTTGGGGGGAGCCGCAAAGGGAAACGAAAAATGCAGGTCGGGATGCTCGAGCCGCGCATACTTTTTGCAGCTGGCACATTGGCCGCAGCTGTCGTGCTCGCCTTTGTTGGTGCAGCTGAGGTACTGGGCATAGGCGATGGCCAAGGGGAGTTTGCCGGTCGCCGGCGAACCCGTAAACAGCTGGGCGTGGGCTATGCGGCCTTCGCGGGCCGATTTGATCAACCGTTCCTTGACCTCGTCTTGTCCTATGACCTCCGAGAATAACATGTAGCGAAATTAACGATTACACCGAGTTTACCCGCGAATCGGATAGAATCTTAATTTTGAGCAAAATTATTCGACATGCGCACCATTGACGACATCAACTTTGCGGGCCAACGGGCCCTTATTCGGGTCGACTTCAACGTATCCTTGAACGACCGATTCGAAATAACGGACGACAACCGCATACAGGCGGCCTTGGCGACCATACAAAAGATTCGCCAAGACGGCGGCAATGTAGTGCTTATGTCGCACCTCGGTCGCCCCAAGAAAGGGCCCGAAGAAGCCTTTAGCCTGCGTCACTTGTTGAGCCATTTGAGCGAGGTCATCGGAACAGATGTTCAATTTGCCGACGATTGCATCGGCGCTGATGCCTTGTCGAAAAGTCAAAAACTCGGTGCCGGCCATGTGCTGTTGTTGGAGAACCTTCGTTTTTACGGCGAGGAAACGGCTGGTGATGCCGACTTCGCCAAGAAGCTCAGCGAGTTGGGCGATGTGTATGTGAACGACGCGTTTGGAACGGCACACCGCGCTCATGCCAGCACGGCGGTGATCGCGCAATTTTTCCCTGAAAAGAAATACTTCGGTTATGTCATGGCCGGGGAGATCGAGAATGTACAAAAGGTGCTCGACAGCGATGAGCATCCGGTCGTGGCGATCTTGGGTGGTGCCAAGGTGAGCAGCAAGATCACCATCATCGAAAAGCTGTTACCCCGCGTCGATGCCATCATTATCGGTGGTGGAATGAGCTACACCTTTGCCAAAGCGGCGGGCGGTAGCATGGGTCAATCGCTGGTCGAAGAAGAGCATTTGAGCACCGTAGAACACATCAACAAGGCCGCGGCGGAGCATAAAGTGACCATTCACCTGCCGGTCGACAGCGTGAATGGCGATAAATTCGCCAACGATGCGGAGATCCAAACCAGCTCGGCCGTGGATATTCCCGACGGATGGATGGGCCTGGACATCGGTCCGGAGACCATTGCGCGGTACAGCGAGGTTATCAAAGACGCTGCCACTATTTTGTGGAACGGTCCTATGGGGGTGTTCGAAATGGAGAATTTTGCGGCCGGAACCAAGGCCATCGGCGAAGCCATTTGCCAGGCAACTGAAAAGGGTGCCTTTAGCTTGGTCGGCGGTGGTGACTCCGTCGCAGCGGCCAAGCAATACGGTATTGCCGATCGCGTGAGCTACGTCAGCACCGGTGGTGGGGCTATGTTGGAGTATTTAGAGGGGAAGGAGTTGCCGGGGATTGCGGCTGTTCTTAGTTCTTAGTTTGCTCTGGGCCCTAAGCCGTTTGCCATTACCCTTAACCTTTTGCTTGACCAAAAACGAACCAAAAAGTCAAGTCGTCCCACTATGCCGATTTCGCATTCGCGAAACCGCTCGTCATTCCGCTTCATGCTTTTATTCGCTTCGCGAATCGCAATTCCGCTCAATCCTCGCCTTCGGCTACGGGAACGACAACAAAGCGCCATAAGATATGCGCCGCTATGCAGAACAAGCTCCCAGAATAAGCAGGAATAATTTTCTGCCAGGCAGAAATTATTTTGCTACGTGAGCGAGCTAAGAGCTATCAACTCCCACAGGAATTCACTCGCGGCCATGCCGAGAAAACGGCTACAAACCTCCGGTTGCGCAGGTCGCCAAATGGGCATAAGCCTACAGCATTGGTAAAAATCCCTTTGGAGCTAACTGGCTTAACCGGCCGTATCTCGTGAATAACCCTACGGGTAACCATTCGTATGTTTTATTATGATGACTTATCTTGGGGTTATAACACGTTGGCGTGCATAGTGTGATTAAAAAAATATCACCGAAATGAGATTTATAGCCGTACCAATACTGCAATCCTTTCTATTCATTATTTTGATTATTGGATTGCAAAGTGTAATACTGTAATACTCCCCATATTTCAGACCAACAATGCGGTTTTGTTAGTTAATAATTGGGTTTGATTAAAGATA
>JAGWBA010000026.1 GCA_021296215.1 Flavobacteriales bacterium | reverse complement strand
CTTGTACGCCGGCTTTCGATATTTCTTGCTTTTTCATATCACTAAGTTAAGTGACACACTTTTCTGAACAGACTCTTTTCGATTATCGATCAATGATTCCAACCTCAACCCCCTTTAGCTGGGAACAAAAGCTCCCATTAACCATTAACTTTCTTAATCAACCTATCAACCATCAACCATCCAACTTCACAACCACCAAATTAACAAAATCCATACCCAAGGGTATTAAAAAGACAGTAGCTTTGCCTTATGGCAGAAGAAAAGAAACCATTGATCTTAGTGACCAATGACGACGGGATCACCGCTCCGGGAGTACGAAATTTGGTCGCCGAAATGACGCAACTAGGTGAGGTTGTGGTAGTTGCGCCGGATGGTCCGCAAAGTGGTAAGGGACATGCGATCACGATCGAAAGCACTTTGCGTTGTGATCAAGTACATATCGACAAAGGTCCGCAGATCGAATTTTCATGTTCGGGAACGCCTGTAGACTGTGTCAAACTGGCAGTGAATGTCATCTTAGACAGAAAACCCGACCTCATAGTCTCGGGCGTCAATCACGGAAGCAACAGCTCCATCAACGTCATTTACTCAGGAACCATGTCGGCGGCCGTAGAAGGGGCTCTTGAGGGAATTCCATCGATCGGGTATTCGTTGCTCGATTACAGCTGGGATGCCGACTTCAGCCCGGTGCGCCCATATGTACGTGCGATTGCCGAAGAAGTTCTGCGCAATGGGATGGCCACAGGAACGTGTTTGAACGTGAACTTCCCGCGTCCGACCAAAAGCGCTATCAAAGGCGTGCGCATTTGTCGTCAGGCCGATGCCAACTGGGTCGAAGAATTTGATTCGCGGGTCGATCCCCGTGGACGCAAGTATTACTGGCTTACCGGAAAGTTCGAGAATTACGACCGCGGTGAGGATACCGATGAATGGGCCTTGTCGAACGGATACGTGAGCATCGTGCCCGTTCAGTACGATGTTACGGCGCATCATGCCATTGGCGAACTCAACAAATGGAGCTTCGACGTATGAAAATCCTCAAACGCAATTCACTCGTACTGGGTCTGATCCTTGGTTTGGTCATTCCGGCCGCGCTTTATGGCTTCATGTTTTGGCTCACAACTTTTAGACCGGAGGCGAATTTCAACCAAGACACGCTGTTGGTCATCAGCATCACCGCCAACGTGATCCTGTTCCGCCAATACATGATGAAATGGGATATGGAGGAGTCGGGCAAAGGCATGCTTTTCGCTACCTTCGTTTACGCTTTCGTATTTTTCTATTTCTTTCTCGACGTATAAATGAAGTACTACCTGATCGCCGGAGAGGCTTCGGGCGACCTGCACGCTTCGAACCTGATGAAAGCCCTTAAGCGGTGCGATCCGAACGCGGACTTTCGCTTTTGGGGTGGTGATCGCATGGCCGCTGTTGGAAGCGAGCTCGTAATGCACCATCGCGACATCAGCTTCATGGGCTTTGCCGAGGTCTTCGCGAACATTCGCACCATACTCGGCCTCTTGAAAATGGCGAAAAAGGATATTGCGGCCTCGCGGCCGGATGCGGTAGTCCTCGTCGATTATCCGGGTTTTAACCTGCGCATCGCAAAATTTGCCCACGAGTTGGGCATAAAAGTCTTCTACTATATTTCACCCCAAGTATGGGCTTGGAAAAAGAATAGGGTCTACAAGATCAAGAGGTACGTGGATCGCATGTTCGTGATCTTACCGTTCGAGAAAGAATTCTATGATCGGTTCAATTACGATGTAACCTATGTGGGCCATCCGCTCCTCGATGCGTTACCCCAATTCACATTGAAGGGTAAGGCGGAATTCCTTGGTGATAACGAACTCAGCGACGCGCCCATCATTGCGCTTTTGCCCGGATCAAGGACACAAGAGGTTCCGAAGATCCTGCCGGTCATGCTGCAGTCGGCCCGCGAATTCCCCGAGTATCAGATCGTCATAGCCGGTATGAAAAACCTCGGCCCCGATTTCTACGCACCGTACGTTCAGTCGGAGCGGGTACACGTGGTGTTCGATCAAACCTACGACCTACTGAATAACGCAGCCGTAGCGGCAGTGGCGAGTGGAACGGCGACGCTTGAAACGGCTTTGTTCGACGTGCCTCAGGTGGTGTGCTACGAGACGAGTTGGATCACTTATATGATCGCAAAGAATTTGGTGAATATTAGGTTCATTTCACTCGTTAATCTCATTTACGGGAAGGAGGTCATACGGGAGCTGATCCAGGGAGAGATGAATTCGGAGGCATTAACCGGAGAGTTAAAGCGTTTACTCAGGGGTGATAAATCCAATTTGCTTCGCAAGCAATACGAAGAATTGCGACATTTACTCGGAGATGGCGGAGCTTCGGAGAAGACCGCTGAGGAGATATGGTCCGAAATGAGTTCCCATGCGTAAACTGATCGTTCTGTTGTTGGTGGTAGTCACGCTTCCGGCCGTAGGCCGAGAAATCTGTGTAAATCTATATTTCGATGTGAAGATTACTACAGCATTCCTGAAGGTAGAGAAGGGGTCGTACGGTATTTACCAAGCGGGGAATGAAGTGGTGGATGTGGATCATCGATCGCTGATGACGGTGAGTATCGTGAAGGGTTTTTTGGAGGTGAAGGCCAATGGGCAGAGGCGTGAGATGCAGGGTAGCTTTACCATTGAAACCGAACTGCCGAATTCGGTCATTCGTATTCGGGTCGACGACGATGAGCGTTTGTATCGCGGATCTATCCGGGTTCAGGTTCGCAATGGACGACTTTTTTTGATCAATGTCGTAGAGCTCGATGACTACGTAGCCGGGGTGGTCGAATCGGAAGGTGGACACCACATGCACCGAGAGTACTTGAAGGCTCAGGTACTGATCGCCAGAACTTACGCGCTGAAGCATTTGAATTCTTATGATCGCCTGGGCTACGACTTAAACGACGGAGTAGATCATCAAGCATACAAGAGCATGGCTTATGCCAAGAACGCCTATTTGATCTACAAGGCCGTTTTAATGACCAAGGGTGAGGTGTTGGTAGATGATCAGGGGAAGTTCTTGACCGCAGCTTATCACAGCAATAGTGGTGGGCAGACATGTAATTCGGAAGATGTTTGGAGCAGTGCTTTGCCGTATTTGCGTTCGGTGCCCGATACATTCAGTAGAGGTATGCCACATTATGCTTGGACTGCTGAGATCGACAGGGTTGAGTGGACCAAGTACCTCAAAAGTGTTTGTCCGGATCTCGAACCGGATTCCGTTTATGCGTATTTGGACTTTGAGCAACGCGAAAGGTGGTTGCGACTACCCTGTGCCGACGAAAGTATGCGGATGAAGGACCTTCGCGGTCATTTTGGACTGAATAGTGCGTTTTTCGACGTGGCGACGAAAGGGAATACCGTGTATCTCAGTGGGCGCGGGTTCGGGCACGGTGTTGGGTTAAGTCAAGAAGGAGCTATGAAGATGGCTCAAAACGGTATGCGGTACAACGAAATCTTACTACATTATTACCGCGGGGCTCGTATAGAGGAATTATCGAATCTGATGTTCTGAGGCGCTTGTAGGTGCTGACTTGTTATTTCGTGTAGTTATTTTTTGGGCGCTTGGCCTATTGTTGGCATTGTTGGGCGGTTGGCTCTTGTGGAGTATCGCTTTGCTATTGCTCATTGGGTGTATTTGGCGTTATGGAGGACATTCGACCTACTTGATGTTGGTAACGGCCTTGGCCTTTCATCATGGGGGTCGAGTGCCGGATCTGCTTTCCGGGGATGTAGGAGGGGTTTATTTTTCCATGAGTGGGTACGAGGTTCGCGAATCGGGCCGAAGGTATTTGGTGATCGGGAGGCTGCTCGAATGTTCTGAGACGGAATTCGATAGAATGGAGGTCGTGTTGGAGTTGACCGAGGATCCCGGCGAAAGTGGGCCAATGGTTATTTCGGGTTTCGGAAATTTTTGGGCTCCGAAACCCGGGGAGGGGGGTGATTTCGATGAACGTGCGTGGTTTCGGCGCGAAGGTTGGTTTGCAAGGATAAAACCAAAAAGTAGTTTAAGTATTGAATACATAGAGCCAAACTACTTGAACCGGATGAAGCGTTCATGGCTCGATGCCCTTGCCAGGAGTCGCCTACCGCCGTTTCAGAAGAGACTCGCTAGGGCTCTTTTATTCGGACGCGGGCGTGATTTGAGCGATGGGGATCGGATGCCTTTTTCGCATACCGGAACAGCTCATGTGTTAGCAGTTTCTGGTTTGCACGTTGGGATGATCTTCGCATTGTTGAATTGGATCGTTTCTTTTATCCCGACTTTACGTTGGAGGCGGGCATTAAGCCTTTTCGTCATTGTGAGTGGTTTGCTGGCCTATTGTTGGGTGACGGACTTCTCACCGTCCGTCGTTCGCTCATCGATCATGTTCTCGGCTTGGGTCATTTCAATGAATCTAGAAAGGGATCGATATTCACTTAATGGGCTGTGGTTAGCTGCGTTGATCTCGTTGATCATTTGGCCTTTATGGATCTTTTCAGCGGGTTTTCACCTGTCATATACGGCGGTTGCTGCCATTCTCATCGGCTTTGATCGTTGGAGATTGCCCGATGATTGGCCCGTTTGGAAAAAGAGGTTAGGGGCGATGGTTCAGGTAACGGTATTTGCTCATCTGGGGACGTTAGCCGTGAGTTGGTATTATTTCGGACTGTTTCCTCTTTATTTCCTTCCGGCGAACATGATCTTTACGCCCTTGATCGCCCTACTGCTTTATGGAAGCTGGTTGGTCTTGATCGGCAGCTCTTTCTTTTGGGGCAAATGGATGGCACACATATACGGTGTTTCAATTGAGCTTTATCGGAAAGGGTTGCTTTGGTTGAGTCACAGACCTTTTTCGATCCTGGAGCACGAATTTACTATGGCCGACCTTGCTCTTTTGGCGATAGGATCATGGATGGTAATTCTTAGAATCAGAAAAGCCAAGGGAATTATCCTTGGCTTATTATCAATACTCGTATATCGTGTTTGTTTTTGGTTCGGTTAAACAGACATCATTGGAGCGTCATCCAACAGATAAGGCCCTTCCGTGAGTAGATCCAAAACCTCGGTTAGTTTATCGCTATCGATGGGTTTACGAATAAACACCCGAATTCCGGCTTGATGTGCACGGCTATGACCATTTATGCTGTTGTATGCACTCATCGCCATGATGGTCATATTATAGCCTTTTTTCCGAATCTCTCTTGTGGTTTTTGTTCCGTCGATTCCGGGCATTTCGAGGTCCATTAATACCAAATCGTATGGGCCGTGCTCGACCTCCTCCAGAGCTTGTTCGCCGGTTGAAGCTTTAACTGCAGTGATGCCCATTTGGATGAGCATCGTAGTTGTGATCAATAGATTCACTTCGTCGTCATCGACCACAAGTACTTTTAAATTAGTGGGTGTAAGCATACATAGCGCGTTTTACTTAGTGTCAAATTTTACACATTTATTCCGACACTCGTAGTTTCAAATGTTAAATAACCGTTACTCAGTGAGTAAGCTTATTTAATTAGTTTAACTCGGGAATGTTAATGAGGTTCACACTAATTCCTCGCTCGTGTGCTGTGGAATTGAAGTCGTATATGACGTTCAATACGTCAAAATCAATATCGAGCGTGTTTTTACCGTCAATGGTAATCTCGCATTCTGGGGGTAGTTCTTCAAGCGTTTTTTGCAATCGCCCTTTATTCAAGAAGGAAACATGTTCTGAAAGGTGTATGGTGATGTGCTTATCTTTTTCTTCATCAGAGTGTTCATCCTCCAGATAGAAGTAAGGAGTGTTGTAATTCGTTTGCAGAATAAAGAAGATAGAAACGCACAAGCCAATGAGAATCCCAATAAGCAAGTCACTGAAGAGGATCGCAATGATCGTAATGATAAAGGGCAGAAACTGGCGAATGCCATTGTAGAATTGCCGGTGATACAGCGAAGGCTTGTTCAGTTTGAAACCAACGATCAATAGGATAGCCGCCAAACTGGCAAGGGGTATCATGTTGAGGATATTGGGAATCAACAGTACGCACACTGCTAAAAGAATTCCGTGAAAAATCGCGGAGACCTTCGTAGCTGCTCCTGCATCTACATTCGCCGATGATCGAATGATCACTGCGGTCATTGGTAGCCCGCCAATAAACCCTGCAATGACGTTCCCGATACCTTGCGCTCGCAATTCTTTATTGTTTGGGGTTCTGCGCTTGTGCGGGTCCAATTTGTCCACAGCCTCAATACTCAGTAAAGTCTCTAGACTGGCAATGATCGCAATGACCACGGCCTCTTTATAAGTGGTAAAAGAACTGAGTGCACCGAAGCTCGGAAAGTTCATGAGATCAGATGACTCCGCATTAAAACCGAATTTTGGGATTTGAACGAGATGACTCGCTTCGAGAAAGATAGCCGGCGTTACCCCTTTGTAGTATTGGTTAAGGATTACACCTGCTAAAACGGCCAATAGAGCTCCTGGAATAAAAGAAAGTGCCTTAATTCGGACCTTCAAGAATAAGTCCCATCCCAACATAACGAATAGTGAGATCAAGCCAATGATCAGAGCACCGTACTCCATGTGTGTTGTGGCGTAAGCTAGTTCCTCAAAGGTATTTCGACCATCCGTACCCAAGAAACTCATTTCTCCGAAGGCATCTGAGTCAATACCAAGAAAATGAGGTATTTGCTTAAGAATTAGGATTATTCCAATAGCAGCGAGCATCCCTCGAATGACCGATACAGGAAAGAATAAGCCGATGATTCCCGCCTTGAATACACCCATCAGAATCTGAATGATGCCGGCGAGTACCACCGCGACTAAAAAATTCTCAAACGAGCCCATTTCACCAATGGCATCCAAAACGATCACGGTAAGTCCGGCTGCTGGTCCACTGACCGAAAGGTGGGATCCGCTCAAAGTTCCTACCACGATTCCGGCCACAATACCAGAGATCAATCCTGAGAGTAGTGGAGCACCTGAAGCAAGGGCAATACCAAGACAAAGTGGGAGTGCTACAAGAAAAACAACGAGCCCAGCGGGCCCGTCCTTTGAGAAGTCAGATAGGGTGTATTTCATAGTAAAGTTTGCTCAAGGGCAAGATACATGAATTGTTTTAATAGTACTACTTTTGCATTTATCAACGACATTAAGGAATATGGCCTATCCGAACGTACGGATCTTGATCGATGAAAAGGTTTTTCTCAAAAATCCGGAGAGCAGTAAGCTCGGTAAAAGGATTCTTGAGGGGGCGATCGAGATGATTGCCCAAATCGGTTTTGAGCAGTTTACCTTCAAGAAACTTGCTGAGCGTATAGAGAGTACCGAAGCATCCGTTTATCGCTATTTTGAAAACAAGCATAAACTGCTGATCTACCTAATGACCTGGTATTGGGATTGGATAGATTATCAGATCATCTTCGTAACGAGCAACATCGAGTCCCCGGAAAAGCGATTGAGGAATTGTATCGAGTTGCTAAGCCGCCCAATTCAACTGGATCAGACCTTTGAGCACATAAACGAAAAAGCGCTTTATAACATCGTTATTAGCGAGTCGTCAAAGGTCTATCTCAACAAAGAGGTTGACACAGATAACAAAGAAGGTCTTTTTGCCAGTTACAAGCGTTTTGTCGATCGCGTGGCACAAATAATTCTTGAAATTAACCCCGATTACAGGTTCTCACATGCCTTGATCTCTACAGTTGTAGAAAGCGTGCACGACCAGAACTTCTTTGCTCACCATTTACCAAGTTTGACCGAGGTGAAGAAGAACGAAACAGAGAGAATCGAAGAGTTCGTTAAGGAACTCGTATTTAAGGCGATTTCCTGATTAAGAACGCACTGGACTATTCCAAACCTTGATCTCATCATCAGGTCCAAGTCCTTCTTGAACTTCGACGATGATACCATCGGATAGACCCGTTTTGATCTCGCGACGCTCGTACTGATCTTCACCAACTTTCACCTCCACGTAGGGTTTACCCTCTTCGAACTGTAAAAGTGACTCTTTGATGGTCAATACTGAATCGGCTCGAGCGAGTACGATATCCGCATTGGCACTGTAGCCAGCCCGAATGAAAAGCCCTTCGCGCAATACCATATCCGCTTTGATCTCGAACTGAATGGCCCCGTTTTCTTCAACACCTTTCGGCGATATGTATTCGAGCTCTGCATTGAATTGTTCATCTTGAAGAGCACCGATGTTCAAGATCAACTCCATACCTGTTCTGATCTTGCCTACTTCAGACTCATCGACCTTTCCTTCAAAGATCATTTCTCCCAAATCGGCCACGGTAGCGATGGTAGTTCCGTCGTTGAAAGTATTTGCTTCAATAACAGAGTTACCTTCTTCAACCGGCACATCCAATACGGTACCGTTGGCGGTGCTGCGAACGAGTGTGTTGGCCGTTTCTCCTGCCTTCTTAGCTGCTCCTTCCTTAATTATCTCGAGGTTCGACTCGGCCGCTGCCAGTTCTTCCTGAGCGTTACGGTAAGCGATCTCAAAGTCTTGATAGGTGGCATCAGCAATGATTCCCTTCTCGTGCAACTCTTTGTTTCGATCGTAGTTGAGCTTTGCCGCATCAAGTGATATCTGCGCTCTGTTCAACCGATTTTCCGCGGCATTAAGCTGTGCCATATCTGGAATGACCTTGATACGCGCAATGAGATCCCCCTTTTTAACTTCATCACCGGCTTCAACATATAAGACATCGATGATACCCGATACCTGAGGCTTGATTTCTATCTCTTTACGAGGGATAATGGACCCTGTAGCCACGGTCTTTTTAATAACAGAGCCTTTCTCAGGCTTGGCCGTATTGTAGGTCATCTCTGGCTCAACGGACTTCTGATACAAAAAGTAGAAAGTATAGCCCACTAAAGTCACCGCTATGAGGATGAGAAGAATTCGAAGTACTTTTTTCATATTCGGGTTAATTGTTTCTGTTATTCTGTTCTAAGGGCATCGACCGGTCTGATCTTTACGGCACGATGCGCTGGTATTAGTCCGGCCAAAGCACCGGAAATAATCAAAATGATTAGCGAAATAAAAACGATTCCAAACTTTACCTCGGGATCTCTAAAGGATCCCGTATCCATATTGAATTGTACTAACGCTTGACCTACACCTTCCATGAGCCAGACGCCGGCCACCAATCCGGCAATTCCGGCCAAGGAGGTTAAAACAACAGATTCTTGAATGATTTGACCCATTACTTTCCATGGTGTCGCACCTAACGCTCGTCGAACTCCGATCTCCTTGGTTCGCTCTTTTACGATGACCAACATGATGTTACTCACACCGATTACTCCGGCAATTAGGGTTAATATGCCTACGAAGAAAGAAAGTGCTTTGATGCCCGTAAACAAGTTGTTCATTCGCTCGTATTCCTCTTCGAGGTTATTTGATCCAAAAGCTCGTTCGTCGTTGGGATGCACGTTGTGCCGCTCCTTGAGTAAGGCCAATACCTTTTCCTGCATTTCAGACACTTTCACCTTGTCCTCGGACATTAACGCCATCCAACCAACTCGATCACCTCTGTTGAATGCTTGAGCGAATGTCGTAAAGGGGATATGGATCATCTGAGTTTCTTCCAAAGCATCTTCCCCGGACTTTACCGATTTAAACAATCCGATGACCTGAAAGTATACCCCACTGATTTGGACGTAAGAACCAATTACCTCTTCTCCGGGATCGTATAACGCATCGTAAACCGCCTCACCGATCACACAAACCTTTCTTCGTTCTTGAAGATCCGCTTCATTGATGAACCGACCTTCAGACATGTTCCGAAGCTCAACTTCCGCATATCCGGGCACATCAGCGTAAACGCTAAACGCACCTGTGCGCAATCCTCGAATAACGTTATTCGCTCCTTGCCAACCTCCCAATTGATTCCTGGGGCAAACCAGCTTCGCTTCAGGGATATTGTTGTAAATGGCATCAACGTCATCCAGTCTTAGACTGAAATAACGACCTCTAGGCAGACCTTTATATGGTATCGAAGTTCCCTGTGTCCAGAGGAACATGCTATTAGTGGCCATATCACCAAAGTCCTGACTAACTCCATTTTGCAAACCTCTGCCGCTGGCCAGCATAATGATCATCATGAATATGCCCCAAAAGATTCCAAATGCTGTAAGAATTGAGCGGAGCTTATTTTTGGAGAGTACCTCCCATATTTCTTGCCAACGATCTCTATCGAACATATTATTCGTCTCTTAAGGCTACAATTGGTTTGATGCTAGCCGCTTTTCGCGCGGGGAAAAAGCCGGCAAGCGATCCTGCAACAATCAATAAAATAGTCGCGTAAATAGCCACGTTGATATCAACTTCTGGATTTTTGAAGAAGGGAGTTCCTTCAGGCATTAGCTTGTTTACACCCTCCAGCAGTCCGATTCCAAGCATCAACCCGATGTAGCCACTTAATGTGGTAATGAAAATAGATTCTTGGAGGATTAGTGAAACAATGGATAGGGGAGTAGCACCAAGAGCTTTTCTAACTCCAATCTCCTTAGTTCGTTCTTTCACGATGATCATCATGATGTTACTGACCCCAACCACTCCGGTGATAATGGTAAAAATCCCAATCACCCAGATGAAGATGCGCATACCACTAATGACGTTCACGATGTTAGCGAACTCTTCGTTGTTGTTTCTGATATTTAGCCCCCGTTGATCTCTGGGGTCAACCACCAACCTTTCTTTAAGATCCCTTTCGATATTCGCCGCGAGGTCCATGGTTTCCATTAAACTCAGATCCCCTGTAGAAACCATCATCATGTCGAACTCATTGCTCCCTCCGTCAAATACACCTTGAGAGGTACTCACCGGAATATAAATGGAGCGCTGTTCCCACTGGCTGCCGACGTCATCCGAAACACCCACGACCTTGAACGGGATACCGGATATATTGATGTATTCTCCAATGGTGCTCTTTTGGCCAAATAGATCTTGCTGAACCAACTTTCCAATAACAGCGACTTTTCTGGCTTCTTGGATGTCGATGTCGTTGAGGTATCGACCTGAGAGCATCTGGGTCTTTTCGAGGTACTCGTGCCCTGGATGACAACCACGAACACCGTATGACCCATACTCGCTCTTGTAGCTGACGTTTACGCCCCAAACCCAATCGCGAGCTGTAGCTCTATCAATTCCTTCGTAAGTGTTCAAGAGGTAGTCGTAGTCTTCGTTGTACATCTTAACGCGCCTACCTGGCTTAAAACCCTTGTATTCCATGGTCGTTTGACCAGGGCGGATCCATATACTGTTGATGGCGTCGTCGTTGAACATAGACTCGACGCCATTGAAGATCCCTTGACCACTTCCAAGCAATATGATCAACATGAATATTCCCCATCCGACACTAAAACCGGTCAAGAACGTCCGCAGCTTATTCTGGCGGATCGTAGTGAATATCTCTTGCCATTTATCTAGGTCGAACATGCTCAGGCTGCTACTATTATTCCGTCCTTAAGTTTGATCACGCGTTGGGTCATGGCCGAAATGTCGTTCTCATGGGTCACGATGATCACGGTTATTCCCTCGGCATTGATCTCCTTGAATAGGTTCATTACCTCGCGAGAGGTGACCGAATCCAATGCTCCCGTAGGCTCATCAGCCAAGATCACCTTCGGCTTGCTGATCAATGATCGCGCGATCGCAACACGTTGTTTTTGTCCGCCCGAGAGCTCATTTGGCATGTGCTCCGCCCAATCCTTTAACCCAGCCTTATCCAAGTATTCCATGGCGAGTTGATTTCTCTTCTTACGAGGAACCTTTTGATAGTACAACGGCAAAGCCACGTTTTCCAGAGCATTCTTGAACGAGATCAAATTGAAACTCTGAAAAACGAACCCGATGAATTGGTTGCGGTAGTACGCCGCTTTCTTTTCCGACAGATTCTTCATGAGCACATCATTCAAATGATAGCTGCCATTATCGTGCTCATCGAGTAATCCAAGAATATTGAGGAGAGTAGACTTACCTGAACCCGAAGACCCCATGATAGACACGAATTCTCCCTGTCCTATATCCAGGTCAATGCCCTTCAGCACGTGCAGAGAATTATGTCCCATTTGGTAGGACTTATTGAGGTCTCGAATTCTGATCATTTCTTTCATGCGGCCAAAGTTATTATTTCCTTATTCATATCGCAGGGATTGAACAGGAGTAGCAAAACTCGTTCTTAAGGTTTGTATGCTCACAGTAATTAAAGCGATCGCCAAGGCGATGACAGAAGACGAAATAAAGACCCACCAGGGAATTTCAATATGATAAACAAACGACTGAAGCCAGAGATTCATTGCAAAGTAGCTAATGGGCCACGAGATCAGAATGGAAATACCTGTGAGATATCCGAATTCCTTGGTGAGTAGTAGCCATGTTTGGCCAGTGGTAGCTCCAAGTGCTCGTCTGATCCCTATTTCCTTGGTACGTAATTCAGAATTGTACAGTGCTAGTCCGAATAACCCCATGCATGCGATCCAAATGCTCATTATCGTAAAGATCAAGAACAACTGACTAAGCCGTTTTTCTTCGGCATACATCTCGGCGAAATCATCTCTGAGTAGCGTATACCTGAAAGGGTGAGAGGGCTCTATTTTATTCCAGTATTTCTCGATGCCGGCAATGCTTTCATCCCACTGTGACGGATCGATACGAATCACTGTAAACCAAGTCATGGGATCGTAGTAAAGGATCATGGGCTTGATCTCTTGATCAAAACCGTCAGTGTGGAAATTCTCGATAATGCCAAGGACCTGCATTCGCTCATCGATGTATTTGTTCGAATAATTAATCTCCGTTCCTAAAGGGTCTTCAAGCCCTAAGAATTCCACCGCTTTTTGATTAATGACGACACCACCAAGTTTAGCAGTAGATAAAGTGGGTTCTTCTCCGAGGAGGAGTTCGATCTCCATGGTTTCCAAGAAATCGTCATCGACCCCCATGAACCACATGGGGTAGGTGAGTTCGGAGTTGCCCACCTTGAAGATCCCTTGGACCATTTCCATTACGCCCGGAATGTGCGACCCTCGCGAAATAGACTCAATTCCCGGAACCGACTCCAACATTCCGTCTTTGATGTCGTGGAAGTTCTCAGTCACGAAATCGGTTTGAATGGGAACTACGATGACCTGTTCTGGCTGAAAACCGAGATCTTTCTTCTGCATGTACTTGAGCTGGCGAAACATGACGCTCAATCCTATGATTAAACTCAAACTTATACTAAACTGAATGATCACTAGGACTCGGCGCGTCAAAAGACCACGCTTCCCGCTCTTGAACTGTCCCTTTATTATTTGGGATGGATCGAATGAACTTAAGTATAGGGCGGGGTAGCTCCCTGAGAATACCCCGACCATAAGTGCGAGAAACACAAAGACTACGGCAACCCAACCATATCCCGAGCCAAACAGCTCAAGGCCTTGGGATCCCATGATCCTGTTCAAGCTGGGTAAGGCTAATTCAAGCAACATCAACGCTATGACCAAGGCGATCACACTTTGAATGATGGCCTCGGTCAAGAACTGCCGAACGATCAACGGACGATGCGCCCCTACGACCTTCCGGACTCCAACTTCTTTCGATCGACTCGAACTTCGTGCGGTCACCAGGTTCGTGAAATTGATCCCGGCAATGATCAAGACCAGGATTCCGATCACGGCAAGTATGTAGAGATACTCTACATTACTGTTAGGTTTAAGCTCGAACTGCAGATTCGAATGAAGGTGAATGCGCTCAATGTTCTGATAACCATACTCATAAGAGTTTCCTTGTTGAATAAATTCTTCTGGCGTAAGGTTGAGTTGATCCACCAAAGCGTCCTTTAGCTCGGCGTATGCATAGTGGTTGATCTTGTTAATTACCTGATCCGGATCACCAGATTCTGTCAATTTAAAATAGGTGCAATGACCGTTCTCGATCCAATTGCCTCTAAGCTCGTTCGAGGTCATGAGTACATCGTACGAAAAGTGTGCATTCCCCGGCATCGGAGCCATGACTCCCGCAACGCGGTAATCCCAACGATCGTCGTAGTTCAGGTACTGCCCAATGGGATCTTCATTTCCGAAAAATGCCTTGGCGATGCGCTGTGAGATCACACAGGTACCTCTGTGCGATAACACCTCTTTCGGATGGCCCTGAATCAGGGGTATGGAAAAGACATCGAAAAAGTTGGAGTCGGCATAGGCTACATCCGCTACGTAAATCTTGAGATCGTCGTGCTGAAACATGATCTCCTGCCGGATAGGGCGAAAACGAGTCGCGGATTCAACCTCGTCGAATTCAGTTCTCAGAACATGCGCCATCTCTGATGGTGTAGTGGGTGAGTTGATCTCTTGTCCGAGGAAATTGCCATCGATGTATACACGGTAAATACGGTCCGAATCGTCCCACCACTTATCGTAGCCCGTCTCTTCAAAAATGTAGAGTATGATGAACAACCCACAGGCCATTCCAAGCGCAAGACCACTGATGTTGATCAGCGAGTATACCCGGTGTTTCTTGAGGTTGCGCCAAGCTACCTTTATGTAGTTCTCCAACATGGTCATATCACCACACTTCTTGTACTATAGCACCATCGCGCATTTTGATCAATCGCTTTGCATATAATGCATCGCGTTCCGAATGTGTAACCAATACGACCGTGGTGCCGTGGTTATTAACCTCAGTGAGCAACTCCAGAATTTCTTCACCACTTTGTGAGTCCAAATTTCCAGTGGGCTCGTCGGCCAACAGTATGTTTGGTTGATTCACCATCGCCCGCGCCATCGCCACTCGCTGTTTTTGTCCGCCCGAAAGCTGATGTGGGTAGTGGTGCTTGCGATGCAGCAAACGCATGGTCTCGAGCAACTCCTCCACCAATTCACGTTTCTCCTGAGCACTCCGTTTGGTGTAGATCAAGGGTAATTCTATGTTCTCATAAACGGTAAGTTCATCGATCAGATTAAAACTCTGAAAAACGAACCCGATCCGATGCTTCCTCCAGCTCGCCGCAGTTCTTTCGTCTAACGCAGACACGTCCTGACCATCTATATACAAACTTCCGGCCGTAGGCCGATCTATCAAACCCAGTATATTCAGCAAGGTGGACTTTCCGCAGCCCGAAGGCCCCATGACCGCCACGAACTCTCCCGATTCAATGGTAAGATTCATATGGGTCACCGCAGTAGTTTCGATGTCGAACATGCGGAAAACCTTGAACAACTCTTGGGTCTGGACAATGGGCTGATTCATGGACTCAAGTTATGACAATGCACAAAAAGGTCCTCCCCGATGTGCGGGAAGAACCTGGTTGTGTCAGCGTGTTTCTGAAACAAACGCTATGGAGTATGTCATTTATTCGACTCTAAAGCTGAACGTCATGCTCAATACTTTGCCGCGTAGGTCGTCGCCCGCAGCTAAGGTCATACCATTCAATTGCGCAGTTAAAAAGTCTTGGATGTAGCGCTCGCCACTCATGACGTTGAGCACTTCAACCATTCCGCGCTCGTCGATGCGGAAAAAGACCTTGGCCTGAGCATGAACGATATCATTCGCCTTCAGTTCAGGGGTTGATAAATTCGTTTCGATTTGGTTTTTAACAGTCCTTGAGGCCGTTTCACCGACTTTGGCGCTCGCTCCGAATACTTAGTCCGGTCATAAGGGCACCTAGGATCAATGATTTCATGGGGTAAAGTGTTAAGTGTTTCTGCTTTGTTTCCGATCCTGTACTTTCAATCGGTGTGCCATACTGCTTAATATGCTGTAAACTAGGTTTGTATGTGTGTTCACTGCCTGCGGCAGGATGTGAAAATGTTTCGTTTTGAAACAATTTTTTGTTCCAGTGTGAAACACTTTTCCTACATTCATCGGGCGAAAATCATTCACTATGTCTCAAGAACAGAGCAAACTTTTGATCATCGACGACGACCAGGATGTGTTGCTTTCGGCGAAGATGGTGCTTAAACGCCATGTCGATATCGTCCGAACCTCTAACGATCCAAGTAATATCGATGAGTACCTAAGTCACGATAAATACGACGCTATTTTACTCGACATGAACTTTACCGTAGGTGCCATCGGTGGTAAAGAGGGTTTTCATTGGCTTTCGAGAGTAAAAGAGATATCTCCCGAGACACAAGTGATCCTCATGACAGCCTATGGCGATATCGACATTGCCGTACGGGCCATGAAAGAAGGGGCTACCGATTTCGTCGTGAAACCCTGGGACAATGAACGACTCCGGGCTACAGTGGCCTCAGCCATACGTTTGGGGAGAAGCGAAAAGGAGATCAAGAATCTCAAACGCAAAACATCGGCCTTGACAAAAGACATGGATCAGCCGTTCAGCGATATGATCGGGCAGTCCGAAACCATGCAGGAAGTCTTTTCGACCATTCGGAAGGTGGCCAAAACAGATGTGAACGTTCTGATCTTGGGAGAGAACGGAACTGGTAAGGAGGTCGTAGCCCGCGCTTTACACCGCAGTTCATTGCGAAACGATCAGATCTTCGTGAATGTCGATCTCGGGGCCATTACGGAGTCGTTGTTCGAATCGGAGCTATTTGGCCATGCCAAAGGAGCCTTTACGGATGCTAAGGAAGCCCGAGCGGGCCGATTCGAACTAGCCCATCAAGGAACGCTCTTTCTCGATGAGATTGGAAACCTCAGTATGCCCATGCAAGCCAAGCTCTTGACGGCACTGCAAAACAGAATGATCAACCGTGTAGGGGAGAGTAAACCTCGAAAGGTAGATATCCGCTTGGTCTGCGCCACGAATATGCCTCTGTACGACATGGTGGAGTCGGCCGAATTCCGACAAGATCTTCTTTATCGTATCAATACCGTAGAGATCGTTCTTCCTCCTTTGCGCGAGCGACAAGACGACATTCCCGTCTTGGCCGATCACTTCCTTAAGATGTACAGCAAAAAATACCAAAAAAACCAGGTCGGATTGAGCAAAGATGGTCTTCGAAAACTGCAGCGCTACTCCTGGCCCGGGAATATTCGCGAGCTACAGCACGTTCTCGAAAGGGCGGTCATAATGAGCGATGGGCCCGAACTCGCCGGTGATGATTTTGTGCTTCAAGGCCGGGAAGTGAAAGTCGTGGAGGACGAATCGTTGAATCTCGAGGACGTTGAAAAGAAAGCGATCATCAGTGCTATAAAGAAACACGATTCCAACATGAGTGCAGTAGCCAAAGAGCTAGGCCTTGGTCGAACCACCCTGTATCGCAAAATGGCCAAGTATGGTATTTAGGCGCACCAGAGTTCATATCTTCATGCGCGTGGCGGGAATATTCCTGCTGTGCTGGTTGATAAATTACGCCCTTACTCGAACCGAGTGGGTGGTGATTACCGTGGTGGCTATTCTTACTCTTTTCTACAGCACGTATAACCTCTATCAGTACATCAATCGTGGCAAGCGCGAACTTGCCAGCTTCTTGCTCAGCATTCGATACAATGATTTTTCGGCAACTTACTCCACAGAAGTGGGCGGTAAAGCCGACGGTGAGCTCAAACGAGCCTACAATTCCATCATTCGAGAATTTCAAAAGGTCAAAGCGGAGCGCGAAGAAAAGGATCAATTTCTCCAAACCCTTCTCGAGCATATTGATTTGGCCGTTATGGCTATCGACGAACACGGTCAGTTGAAGTGGTATAACTCAGCGGCGAAGAACTTACTCAAGAAGCCCTACCTCCGGAATTTGGACGGTCTTTCCGAAGTGGATGAAACCCTGTTCAAAACCGTTCAAGACCTGCACAACGGTGAACGTCGGCTCATTAGACCGGTGATCGATGGCAGGGTAACTCATATTTCAGTGAGCGCAACCGAGTTCAAAATGCGCGAGCAGCAGTTCAAGATGCTCACCCTTAGTGATATACAAAGAGAGTTGGATCAAAAAGAGATCGAAAGCTGGCAAAAGCTCATTCGCATCCTGACCCACGAGATCATGAATTCTGTAACGCCGATCGTGTCTTTGACGGGCGTTGTGCAACAAATCCTCGACGATAACCGCACCAACGGTAACGAATCCCTAGAGTTGCCGGCCGATGAAGCCGACGATGTTAAACAAAGTATTCACACCATCGAAAGTCGAGGCAAAGGGCTTCTCAAATTCGTGAACACTTATCGCAGTCTGTCGAAGGTGCCTGAGCCGCTGCTTGAAAAGGTCGATCTCCGTAAACTAACCGAGCGCGTCCTCAATCTTTTGCGCGGCGATCTGGAATCAAAGAATATCGCCGTTGAGTTAGAAAGTAACACGGACGACCTCCTTGAAAACCTCGACCCCAACCTCATCGATCAAGTGTTGATCAACCTCCTCAAAAACGCCAAGGAGGCCGTGAAGGACACCGAATCGCCGCGGATCCAGCTGCTTTTCCAACGCGAATTCGGACGTTTGTGCCTCTACGTCAAAGACAACGGCCCGGGAATGGACCCAGAAACCCTCGAGCGCGTGTTTATCCCGTTCTACACCACCAAAGAACAAGGAAGCGGTATCGGTCTCAGCCTCAGTCGGCAAATCATGCGCCAGCACAACGGAAGCATACAGGTCAAAAGCAGCCCGGACCAAGGAACGACCTTCCGACTCGAATTCTAGTTTGTGTTACCAAAGTTACTGTGCGCCTGCGGCGCGATTGACAACTTTGGGTAAAATCCAGAGCTATGAACCATCGCAATTTCATCATCGCCATATTGAGCTTTTTCGTGCTCTCAGTATCCATGTCATGCAGCAATAAATCCGACAAAGGGTCAACCGATTCAGAAATTGAACTCACCGAAGAGGAGATCGCGGCCGGATTCCAACTGCTTGAGTCGAGCTGCTTCAGCTGCCATAGCCCCAATGCCGCCATGGACAACCGCATCGCTCCACCCATGGCCGCAGTCAAAAAGCACTACGTAAAGGACGAAACTTCCTATGAAGACTTTCGCGCTGATCTCGTCGCTTTCGTTAATGACCCTTCCGAAGAAAATGCCCAAATGCCCCGCGCCATCCGAAAATTCGTAGTAATGCCCAAAATGTCATTCGACTCCACCCAACACGAGCAAATGGCCTACTACATCTTTCATAACGAGCTCGAGGCACCCGAATGGTTCGAACAGCACTACCAACAAGAGCGCAAACGCCACGGTCGTCAAATGGGAAATAAGGGTTTTTCGAGCAACCAAGAGTATATGAAGCACGGAAAGCAAATTGCTATGAATACTAAGTCGGTCTTGGGCGGCAACCTAAAACGAGCCATCAATACCGATGGAGCGGCTTCGGCGATCGATTTTTGTAATACGCGCGCTATTCCTCTCACAGATAGCATGTCGGTCGAACTCAATGCATCGGTGCGGCGCGTGAGTGATAAGCCGAGAAATCCCAACAATAGAGCGAAGGGGCCGGAGTTGGCCTATATCCAGGCGACAAAAGCACTGATTACCAGTGGTGAACAGCCCAAGCCACAGCTTCAGGAGATCGACGGACGCATGGTGGGGTACTATCCGATCGTGACCAACGGAATGTGCCTACAGTGCCACGGCGTTCCCAAAGAACAGATCCTCGACGAAACCGTTGCGGCGATCAACGCCAAATACCCTGCCGATGAGGCCACCGGTTATGGCGAAAACGAACTCCGAGGAATTTGGGCGATCGGAATGGACAAGCAAGGAGGCGAATAAGAGCTTACTGCAATTTCATACGTGTCTTGGACCGCTGATCCAACGACCCAAATTCACCCCGCTCGTAGGCATAGTGACCCACGATCGCGATCATTCCGGCGTTATCGGTACAGTACTGGAATGTAGGAATATGAATTTCCCAGCCTAATCGGCTCGATGCATCGCTCAGCGCGTTTCTCAACCCCGAGTTGGCGGAGACCCCTCCGGCAATGGCCACATTGGTGATTCCGGTTTGTTCAACGGCCAAGGTGATCTTTTCCATAAGGATGTCGACGATACTCTTTTGAATACTCGCACAGATATCCTTCATATGCTCTTTTCGATATCCCGGCGTTTCTTTTTCCGCGTCGCGCAGCGTGTAAAGTATGCTCGTTTTAAGCCCCGAGAAACTAAAATCGAGACCGTCTATCTTGGGTTTGGAAAAGGTGAGGAAATTGGGGTCGCCATCTTGGGCATATCGATCGATGAGTGGTCCGCCCGGGTAGGGGAGCTCCAAGATCTTTGCGGCTTTATCGAAAGCTTCACCTGCGGCATCGTCGATGGTTTCCCCGAGCAATTCGAACTCTAACGGACCGTTAACTTTAACGATCTGTGTGTGTCCGCCCGAAACGGTCAAACACAAAAACGGCCCATTCGGAGTGGTCATTTCCGGGTCATCAATGAAGTGTGCCATAATATGGGCCTGCATGTGGTGTACCGGAATAAGTGGCCTTCCGCCCGCGAGGGCGAGACTCTTCGAAAAAGAGCTACCGACCAACAATGAACCCATGAGCCCGGGACCTTGAGTATAGGCAATGGCATCGACGTCGTTTATTCCGATATTTGCTTCGCGGAGCGCAGCGTCGACCACGGGAACGATGTTCGCTTGGTGCGCTCGGGAGGCGAGTTCGGGCACAACGCCTCCGAATTTTTTGTGAACGCTTTGATCGGCCACCACATTGGAACGGACTTTGCGATCGATCATAACGGCCGCGGAGGTTTCGTCGCAGCTCGATTCAATAGCGAGTAGGGTGATTGACTTGGACATGGCACAAAAGTACAACAAGGACTGAGAACACGTTGGCGTAAAATATTGATCCGCACACTTTCGCTTTTTGCGATCCTGTTTCTCCTAGGGGGAATACTGGCCTATACGCCGTGGGTTCAGACGAAGCTGGCTCAAGTATTGACCCAGCAGTTAGAATCGCGCCTCAACATTCACGTTGAGATCGATCGAGTTCATATGCGTTTCCTCAATAGCACTGATATCAAAGGGATCTACGTAGCTGATTTTCACGGAGACACGCTGCTGTATGCCGATCGAATACAAGCGCAGATCAATCATCTACGGTTCAGGAAAGGAGATTTCTCACTAAAGAGGCTCAACATTGAGTCACCCGTGATCAAGATCCATCGTTACGATGATGATCAACGATTCGATTATGAGATATTCATCGACCGGCTTGATCCGGATACCGTGACCGGAGCATCGGCGCCTTTTAGTTTGAGACTCGACAACCTGTTGTTAACCAAGGCCTCGGTGCATTACAAAGATGCTCAGGCTCGGCATCACCATGAAGGTTACCGGTTGCGGGATCTGTCGCTTGATTTCGGGGAGTTGTTTTACGAAGGTAAACGAGTGAATGCCGAGTTTAGAAGCGGATCGGGCTATGAGGATAAAGGGTTTGAGCTTAAGAAGCTGGAAGGGCGAATAGCCCATGCCGAAAACGTTTCCGAATTCGAGGGATTCAAACTACATACGGCAAAGAATGTGCTCGAATTGAGCGGCCGGGTAGAGGCTGATTCACTCGACACCCCGAGTTGGACCGAGCATCTGACCTGGGATGTGTCGGTCGACAGGATCGAATTCGACCCAACGGAATTTCGCGTGTACTTGCCGGGTGTACTCCGGGCCGAGCTGCAGAAAGCCGAGTTGAGTGGAAAAACAACCGGATCAATTGGAGACTTCGAAACGGATGATCTCTTTTTTAAGTACGGTCAGGCCACGGTCGTAGATGGAGACGTTGAGATGGTCGGTTTGCCCAATACGAACGAGCTTTACATCAATGCCACTGAACTCTATGCCCGTACGAGATGGTCCGATCTGGTAGAGGTCCAAAAGATCATTCCGCAACTCGTATTGCCTGCGGAGTTGGAGCCTTTGGAGTACTTAGTGCTCAATGGTTCATTCACGGGATACTTGAATGACTTTAAAGCGAATATGACGGTTCAGACAGCCCACGGGGGACTTCGCGCGAACCTCGACGCTTCCTATCCGGCCGACAGGCCGCTAGAAATGAAATACCAGGGAAAACTACGGGCGATCGATTGTAACGTTGGGGCAGTAATGGGAATTGAAGACTTGGGATCCGTGAATTTCAACTTGGAGGTCGATGGCTTCGGCTTGACCTCGGAGTTGTTGAATACCGATGTTTCGGGGCAGGTGAAGAGGTTCGAATACCGCGGCCACAACTACACCAACGGTGAAGTTATTGGGCATTTGACCCAGGGCTTATTCGTTGGACGGTTCAAGGTGAACGATCCTAAGTTAGCGTTCGATTTCGATGGCTCCATCGATATTCGCGATGAGCGTCCCGATCTGTATTTCGATCTCGACGTGATCACCGCCGATCTATTCGCCCTCGGCTTGGTTAGCGACAGTATTGGTTACCTGAGTACTTCGATGGTGGCTCGTTTTAGCGGAATCGGGCTCGACGATGCACGGGGTATGCTAAAGGTGAAGCGTACGAAATACGAGACTGAGGAGAGCGTGTATTTTGTGGGATATATGGACTTGGAATCGGCCTTTGTCGATGGGCAGCGAAAGCTCACGGTTGAGAGTGATCTGTTGCAGGGAAGGGCGGAAGGTGATTTCAAGATCAATACCCTTATTCAAAGTCTTCAGGGACATTTTAATCAGTATTTCACCGGGCTCGACGCACCGGAAGTGAAGAATAAACAGCGGCTCGACTACGAGTTCACGCTGTACAATACACTTCCGATCACCGAGCTCTTTTTTCGCGACCTGACCATTGAAACCGGAACGCGCATTTATGGTAGTTACAGCGATGATATGAATCGCTTACTCGTCAATTTGGAAGCTCCCGGACTAGATTATCAGGAGTATAGAATTCAACAGCCCAATCTGGTCATTGACGGAAATGGGCGTCGCTTCCAAAGTGCCTTGGCGATCGACTACATAGAGCTTCCCGACGGTACGCGTGTCGATACCTTTTTATTGGCGAACGATACACGGCGCGATTCGAGTCTGTTCGACATATATTGGACCTATATCGATAGTTCGAGCTTTGCCGGGTCCATTCATCCCTATATCACGTTCCTCGATTCGGCAAAATGGGCGGCGGGATTCCGACCGTCGACCATGTTTTATTTGAAGGACTCCATTGCGATCCCGGGCGGAAACCGAATCGTTGCCAATGGTAAGGAGGTCGAGATACGCGACTTGGAGTTTTACCACCTCGATCAGAATTTAGCTGTAAATGGCTATTTATCAGAGAATCCGCGAAAATCGCTCGACTTGCGTTTTGGGGGATTGCGGATCGAGTATCTGCAACCGGTCATTGATGATAAGGATACCCGCCTACACGGCGGGATAGAAGGTATGGTTCGCTTACTCGATGTTTATGACGAGTTTAACGTTATCGGAGATATCGCCATCGACAGTCTTTCTTTGAACGACCATTTTGTAGGTCGGTTCACCGCGGGGATGAATTGGAATGACGAAATGAACGCATTTGCCGTCAACGCTGATATTCACAGGGGAAAACTCCACGCTCTATCGGTCAGCGGAGCCTACTTCCCCGGGAATGTCCACGACCGTGTTCAGTTGCGTATGATCTTGGACAAGATGCGGGTCGATGCCGCTAGCAAGTATACCAACGCCTACTTGACCAACATGAGGGGAGCATTGGATGCGGAGTTGGAGTTGGTGATCGAAGGAAGGGAGATGTCACTCACGGGCTGGACCGAATTGCGAAAGGTTGGGTTTACTGTTCCCCAAACGGCGGTAGATTACAACGTTGATGGAGTGGCTCGAGTTGAATTCAATGAACGGAGTATTGATTTCGTCGATTTCAATTTTCGGGACAACAAACACCAGACACCGGGAGAGGTTTATGGATCAATAATGCATCGCGACCTTCGCAACTGGTTCTTTGATCTGCATGTTAAAGTTGACTCGACCTTGGTTCTGGATACAGAAGAAGGTGAATACTACTACGGCACGGCTTTCGGAACGGGAACCCTGGATGTCGTAGGATCTTTGAATCGACTGAAGATATTGATCGATGCTGCGGCTGAAAGAGGAACTGAATTTGCGCTGCCATTGGGTGGAGCCTCTTCTGTTAGCGAACACAGCTTTATCACCTTCTTGGACCGCTCAACTACCTCTTACGGCTCCGACGAAGCCGGGGTGCGTAAGAATCGGAATGCCGGTTACGAAATGGTGTTCGATGTCGAGATAAAGGAAGGAGTGGAGGTAGAGCTCATTTTCGACGAAACGGTTGGTGATATCCTTCGAGGAACGGGAACCGGTGCCTTCAATATCAGAATGGCCGAAGACGGGAGTATGACCATGAACGGCGATTATACTATTTACAGTGGAACCTATTTATTCACACTGCAAAACCTGTTCAGTAAACGATTCAATATTCAAAGGGGAGGAACACTAAAATGGACAGGTGACCCCTATGATGCCGACATAGATCTAACGGCGGTCTACCCAACCCGTGCAAGCCTGAAGCCCTTGGGGGTTTCGGATTCATCGCGCCGTAGACGACCCGTGGAGGTCGACATGAACCTCACCAATCGCCTGATGAAGCCAAATATCGACTTCGGCATTCGCGTGCCGAATGTCAATACGGCTCTACAGGAAGAAGTGCAACTGGTCGTGACTCGTGACGAAAATGAGTTGAATAGACAGATGATTTCCCTGCTCGTCATGGGCTCATTTATTACCCCTGAAACCTCGGCGAACGCCGGCGGAAATAACCTTTTCAATCAAGGCCTGACCGCTAATACGACCGAGATGCTATCAAATCAGCTATCTAGGTGGATCTCGGGTATCAATGAGAATATTGACGTCGGGGTAAACTACGAAGCCGGAAATGATCTCAATAGTGAACAGGTAGAGGTGGCCTTGAGTACTCAATTGTTCAATGACCGAGTATTACTTAATAGTAACATCGGTGTTCCTCTCGAAGGTGGAGAAAACACCTCGAACCTCGTTGGAGATGTAGAGGTAGAAGTAAAAGTTAGTCGCGATGGCCGGTTCAGGGCCAAAGCCTTCAATCGCAGTGATCAAAATGACCCACTATCTCAGCAGTATCAATACAAACAGGGAGTTGGGCTCGTATATACTGTCGATTTTGAAAACTTCGAAGAGTTTTGGCGGGCAATTACGGGTACTAAAAAGAATGAGTAAGGCCCGTATCTTATTAATTACCAAACATTTTAGACCTAACCGAGTTTATAGTTATATCCTTTGTTGGTTCGTTTGAACCGCTCTACTCATTATAGATTGCGCTTATATCGGTATTGACAATATCGCTTTTGAATATCGATTGAGGCTACCTAATTTAGCTCGTGAGTTTAGATCATAACCAAACGTTCCATAGAATGAAACAACTAGTATTTTCAGCCCTCATGGTAGCCGGTGCCGTGGCTTGGGGGCAAGCCAACTCCGAAATGGGTATGGAAGTCGAACGCTGCCCGGTAACCGGAGCAGTAGCGAGTGGAGGAAATAATCCACACGCTGTAACAACCCAGTTTACCTCACCACAGAATGCCGAGATGCGTGAAGGGCAAGATGGCCCGACCAATAGTGATTGGTGGCCAAGCAAGCTTGACCTTAGTGTATTGCGTCAGAATTCAGCTCTGTCTAATCCCATGGGAGAAGATTTCGATTACTACAAGGAGTTTTCTCAGCTCGACTATAATGCATTGAAAGAAGACATTCGGAATGTGCTAACCGAATCGCAAGATTGGTGGCCTGCCGATTGGGGACATTATGGAGGACTCTTCATTAGAATGGCCTGGCACAGCGCAGGAACATATCGCACAGGAGATGGACGTGGCGGATCTCGAGAGGGGCAACAACGCTTTGCGCCCATCAATAGCTGGCCCGATAATGCCAACTTGGATAAAGCGCGTCGTTTGCTATGGCCGGTTAAACAGAAATACGGTAGCTCCATTTCATGGGCCGATTTGATGATCCTCGCGGGGAATGTCGCCCTAGAGGACATGGGTTTTGAGACGGTCGGTTTTGCAGGTGGACGTGAAGATGTTTGGGAACCTGCGTCCAACGTTTACTGGGGGCCCGAAACTAAATGGCTCGCTGGTGACAAACGGTATTCTGAAGACCGAGAGTTGGAAAGACCTTTAGCTGCCGTTCAAATGGGGTTGATCTACGTAAATCCCGAAGGACCTGATGGAAATCCGGATCCGGTAGCTGCGGCTCACGATATTCGCGAAACCTTTGGCCGAATGGGTATGAATGATGAAGAGACCGTAGCGCTGATCGCGGGTGGACATACACTCGGTAAAACACACGGAAGGTCTGCAGCATCGGATATCGGTCCCGAGCCGGAAGCCGCACCGATCGAAGCGCAAGGCTTTGGTTGGGAGAACTCGAATGGACAAGGAAAAGGTCCTGATGCCTTCACTTCCGGTTTAGAGGTTATCTGGACGCAAACCCCAACCGAATGGTCGCACAGGTTCTTTACCAACTTATTCTTGTACGAATGGGAGTTGGAAGAAAGTCCAGCTGGTGCTAAACAATGGGTGGCTAAAGATTCAACGGCCAATGTACCCGATGCCTTCGATAAAAAGACCAAGCACCGTCCACGGATGCTTACAACGGACTTATCGTTGCGATTCGATCCTGAGTACGAGAAGATCAGCAGACGATTCATGGACAACCCCGCTGAGTTCGACGATGCATTTGCTCGCGCCTGGTTCAAATTGACCCATCGCGATATGGGACCGAGTACCCGTTACCTCGGACCAGAGGTTCCGCAAGAGGAATTCATCTGGCAAAACCCCATTCCAATGCCTGATTACACGCTTATTGATGCATCCGATGCGGAAATGTTGAAGGAAGAGATCATGAAAACGAATCTGAGCGTGTCAGATCTCGTAATCACCGCCTGGGCTTCTGCTTCGACCTTCCGTGGAAGTGATTTCAAAGGTGGTGCTAACGGAGCTCACATCCGATTTGAGCCCCAACGGAACTGGGAAGTCAACAACCCAAGCCGTTTGAACAAGGTCCTTGACGCACTAGAGACAATTCAAATGGAGTTCAACGAGAATAATGGTGATAAGCAAGTTTCCATGGCCGATTTGATCGTTCTCGGAGGAAATGCAGCTATCGAATCTGCGGCAAAAGAAGCAGGATATGATGTTGCAGTTCCATTTACTCCTGGCCGGGGGGATGCTTTAGAAGAGCAAACCGACATTGAAGGTATGGATGTCTTGGAACCAATGGCCGATGGATTCCGCAATTATACTAAGACTCAGTATACCTATACCACCGAAGAATTACTCGTCGATAAAGCTCAGTTAATGACCTTGACTGCGCCGGAAATGACCGTATTGGTCGGTGGCATGCGCGCACTAGATGCCAATTGGGACGGATCGGGAATTGGAATTTTGACCGACAATCCCGGTGAATTGACAAATGAATACTTCGTGAACCTTCTTGACATGAGCACAGAGTGGATGCCTGCTGATGATTCAAGAGAGATATTTAACGGAAAGGACCGGAAATCAGGTGATGTAAAATGGCAAGCTTCCCGGGCCGATATGATCTTCGGATCAAACTCAGAGTTGAGGGCCTTGGCCGAAGTCTATGCCAGTGACGATGCAAAGGAGAAGTTCGTCAATGACTTCGTGGCTGCATGGACCAAGGTCATGATGCTGGATCGTTACGATGTTCAAATGCAGGCATACCAATAAGATTTAATAGCCTAAACAAATAGAAACTGTATCAAAATGGAATCATTGATAAAATTGAATTTGACCGAATAAAATGGGGGTAAAACATTTTTGGATTCAA
>JAGWBA010000025.1 GCA_021296215.1 Flavobacteriales bacterium | reverse complement strand
CTATATGCCGGTGTAAAAACCTTTGTAGAAAAGTATAACCGTACCCGAAATCAGGGAATTGGTCGTACTAAACCAATAAATCGATATCCGTATGCAGCCTAAAATGAATTAAGAAACTAAACCATTTGGTCTAAAGGATGGGGAGTATTACGTGTTCAATATCCGAGCGTGAATTGAAAATCGCTCGGCACCTCCAGCTAGCGCATTGAATAGGCGGATCAACATAGGGTTAATTTACATATTCCGACGATACTGACCCCCGACTTGAAACAATGATTGAGTGATTTGCCCTAATGAACAAACCTTGGTCGCCTCCATGAGTTCCTCGAAAATATTCTTGTTCTCCAATGCCGCCTCTTGAATTTGCTTCAAGGCTTTCTCAGCTTCATCGGAATAACGCTGATGCAAACGCCCTAACATTTCGATCTGGTATTCCTTTTCTTCCGGAGTAGCTCGAATGACCTCGCCCGGAATAACCGTCGGCGAACCCTCTTTATTCAAGAAGGTGTTTACCCCAACGATCGGATACGTCCCATTGTGCTTCAAAGTCTCGTAGTACAGCGACTCCTCCTGGATCTTGCTTCTCTGATACATGGTTTCCATAGCTCCCAAAACGCCTCCGCGTTCGGTGATCCTGTCGAATTCCATCAACACGGCCTCTTCCACCAAGTCAGTCAATTCCTCAATGATAAAGCTTCCCTGAAGAGGATTCTCATTCTTGGCCAATCCCAATTCCTTATTGATGATCAACTGAATCGCCATAGCGCGGCGCACACTGGCCTCGGTTGGAGTCGTAATTGCCTCGTCATAGGCGTTCGTGTGCAGCGAATTACAGTTGTCGTAGATCGCATACAATGCCTGCAGAGTCGTTCGAATATCGTTGAAGTCGATCTCTTGAGCATGCAGCGAACGGCCCGATGTCTGAATATGGTACTTCAACATTTGCGCACGTGGATTCGCCCCGTACTTCTGCTTCAATGATTTCGCCCAAATGCGCCGAGCCACACGTCCGATCACGGCGTACTCCGGATCGATACCATTGCTGAAGAAGAACGATAAATTCGGACCAAAAGCATCGATATCCATCTCCCGGCTCAAATAGTACTCCACATACGTAAAGCCATTGGCCAACGTAAAGGCCAGCTGCGTAATCGGATTCGCACCAGCTTCTGCAATGTGGTAACCACTGATCGATACCGAATAGAAGTTGCGTACCTCCTGCTCAATGAAATACTCCTGCACATCGCCCATCAATCGCAATGCGAATTCGGTCGAAAAAATGCAGGTATTCTGCGCCTGATCCTCCTTGAGGATATCGGCCTGTACCGTACCGCGAACTTGCTTGAGCGTATCTGCCTTGATTTTTTGGTATACTGCCTGCGGCAGGATTTGGTCCCCCGTGACTCCTAACAACATGAGTCCCAGACCGTCATTTCCCTCCGGCAATTCACCCTGGTATTGTGGCCGCTGAACATCGTGCTCCGCAAAGATGGCATCCATATTCTTTTGCACTTCGGCTTCTAACCCTTCGGCCTTAATGTACTTTTCGCACTGCTGGTCAATGGCCGCATTCAAGAAGAAACCGAGAAGCATCGGGGCCGGACCGTTAATGGTCATCGAAACGGATGTCTTCGGGTCGGCCAAATCAAAGCCGCTGTACAGTTTCTTCGCATCGTCCAAACAGCAAATACTTACCCCTGAATTCCCGATCTTACCGTAGATGTCCGGTCGTCGATCCGGGTCATGACCGTACAAGGTCACCGAATCAAAAGCGGTCGACAATCGCTTTGCAGGCATGTCGAGACTAACGTAATGGAAACGGCGATTCGTACGCTCCGGACCACCCTCTCCGGCAAACATGCGCGTCGGGTCTTCTCCCTCTCTTTTGAAAGGATAAATACCGGCCGTATAAGGGAACTCTCCGGGAACATTCTCTTGTAACATCCACTTGAGCAAATCACCCCAAGCCTTGTACTTCGGTACAGCTACCTTGGGAACCTGCGTGTGGGATAACGATTCCGTATGCGTCTTGATGCGAATCTCCTTATCGCGCACCTTGAATACGTATTCGGGCTCGCTGTATTTCTTCTTTTTCTCTTCCCAATCCTCAATGAGTTTCCAGTTGTGTGGATCGAGGTCGAGCTTCACCTGTTCGAAGCGCTCTTGAAGTCCTTTGATCAAGCAATCCTTATCATCGAGGTTCGAATTCTTCAAGCTTTCAATCCCGGTATGAACTCCATAAAGCTCCTCGGCAACTTTGGCCTGCTGCTCTACCCATTCGTCGTATCCGCGGTTGTTTTCCGAGATCTCGCTTAGATAGCGCGTGCGCTTGGGTGGAATGATGTAAATCTTTTCTGACATCTCCTTGGTGGAGCTGTAGCTGCTCTCCAAATCCGCTTCGGTCTTTTCGTTCACCTGCTCCATCAATACACGATAGAGCTCATTCATTCCGGGATCGTTGAACTGACTCGCAATGGTGCCGTAAACCGACATCGAATCGGGGTCGCGATCCCACAAGTTGTGGTTTCGCTGGTATTGTTTCTTAACATCGCGCAAGGCATCCAATGCTCCTCGCTTATCGAACTTATTCAATGCAATCACATCGGCAAAATCGAGCATGTCGATCTTTTCGAGCTGCGTGGCGGCTCCGTATTCAGGAGTCATGACGTAGAGCGAAACATCGCTGTGATCCAAGATCTCTGTATCACTTTGGCCAATTCCCGAGGTTTCTAAAATGATCAGATCGTACTTCGCTGCTTTAAGAATATTGACGGCCTCCTGTACGTGTTTCGATAGGGCAAGATTGCTCTGACGCGTTGCCAAGGAACGCATGTACACTCTGGGGTGATTAATGCTGTTCATACGAATACGGTCACCCAACAATGCTCCACCCGTTTTGCGTTTCGACGGATCCACTGAAACGATTCCGATGGTCTTGTCCTCAAAATCGAGCAGAAAACGGCGAACCAATTCGTCGACCAAGCTCGATTTTCCGGCACCACCCGTTCCCGTGATCCCCAGTACCGGGGTATTTGACTCAGCCGCTAGCTCGTCGATCTCTTTCAGAGTCTCCTTACTTCCATCCGGATTATTCTCTGCTGCAGAGATCAATCGCGCTATTGATTTCGGATCCTTTTCATTTAGATGACTCACTTCTCCATTCAAAGAAGCACCTACCTCGTAATCACTTTGGCGAACCAAGTCGTTGATCATTCCTTGCAAACCGAGCTCGCGACCATCGTCCGGACTGTAGATCCTGGTTACGCCGTAGTCCATCAGTTCTTTAACCTCCTCAGGTAAAATAACTCCACCACCGCCACCAAAGATCTTGATGTGCCCGGCGCCGCGCTCCTTGAGCAGGTCGTACATATACTTGAAGTACTCCGTATGACCTCCTTGATAAGAGGTCGTGGCAATAGCTTGGGCATCCTCCTGAATAGCCGTATTCACCACTTCGTCCACAGACCTATCATGTCCAAGGTGGATGACTTCACATCCCGTGCTTTGAATGATACGGCGCATGATGTTGATCGCAGCATCGTGCCCGTCGAATAGACTCGCAGCGGTAACGATCCGTACTTTGTTCTTCGGCTTATATGGAGTGGCTTCTTGCATCGGGTGTTGTGTCTAGTCCTGCAAATATACCGCAAGTGCGGGCAAGGACATAATTATTGAGGCAAGCGGCTCCGTGTATCAGTCGGGCAGTCGAATCAACTCACCGCTACCATTGTAAATCGCCACGATTTGTGTCACGGGTCCTGTGTAATACACGTTGCCCGTTCCATTGAAGATAACCGTCATGTTTGTCAGCACATTAACATATGCATCACCGGGGCCATTGATCTCTACCTTACAGCTTTCAACTTGATAGTACCGTGCATAAAAATCTCCCTCGCCTTGATGGTTAACCGAGAGGACACTTCCGATTCCAGACAAGTTCACTAAATTCTCGCCTGAGTACACGCCTTCAATGGAGTTCGCTTCTCCCGAAATACTCACCAACCCGGAGCCGCCAATACTGAAGCTCAAATTCGAAAAGTTCATATCGACCAAACTCACATCCGAATTGCCAAAACAATTGAACCTGAGCAAGTTAATGGGATACAAACTCAGGCGTCGACCCATATTTGGAAAAACCCCTTCTTCAGAGTCTATCCAAAGAGTATTACCCGAAATTTCTGTGTGGACATTTTTATGGTCTCCCGGATAGGCAAAAATTTGGGTCGAGGCAGAATCGTTGCCCAATCCCCGGGCACTAACATTTACTCCATTTCCGACATAAAGAGCATCAAACTCTTCTTCAAAGTATCGCCATTCGGCAGTACGTTCACCAATAGGCTCCTCGCTTTTAGCACACCCTACCAACAGAATGAAAAGCAGCGATATAAAGCCCGGGTATCTCATATTACTTTGATTCTAATGAAGCCAATTGTTCCGTCAAGACCTTGATCCTGAGTTCGGCGTCAGTTTGTTTTTGGCGTTCCTTGGCAACCACTTGTTCGGGAGCGTTGATCACGAACCGATCGTTACTCAACTTCTTCATGACACCCTTCAAGAAGCCTTCTTGATACTCCAGTTCCTCTTGCAGCTTCTCGATCTCCGCGTCCATATCAACATGGCCAGCCATCGGGATCGCAAACTCGTCGGCACCTACACGAAAACTGTAAGATCCTTCCGGAACAGGTTCGTTTTCGTGGATTTGGCTGATTCCGGCGAGCTTGTGAATGATCACATCGAACTCGTTCCCTGAAGGCGCATTCTTCTTCACGTACAACTCAAATTCTTCACGTGGTGAAATTCCCTTTTCCTGCTTAAAGGCCCGAATTGCAGTGATGATCTCCTTGGTGCGCTCAAAATCCGAAACGATCTTCTCATCGAAGGCCGTTTGTTCAGGATAATCTGCCACGGCAACACAATCATCGGCATCGCGATCGGCCAATTGCTGATAAACCTCCTCAGTTAAGAAGGGCATGAACGGATGAAGCAATTTAACGACCTGGTTGAAGTTTTGTCGAATGCTCAACATGGACGAAGCCGAGATCTTTTCGCCGTACGGAGGCTTGACCGCTTCGAGGTACCACGAGCAAAAATCGTCCCATATGAGCTTGTAGATGGTCATCAAGGCTTCTGAAAGCCTGTAGTCTTCATAGGACTTTTCTATTTCGCTAAGTGCACTTTGCAAACGGTCGTGGAACCAAAGGTGTGCGGCCTTCTCGGCCGGACGCGCATCGCTGCCGTCGGTTTCCCACCCTTTCACCAGGCGAAGGGCATTCCAGATCTTATTGGCAAAGTTCCGTCCCTGCTCACACAGTTTTTCGTCGAAGAGCAGATCGTTCCCGGCAGCCACCGAGAGCAACATTCCCACGCGTACGCCATCGGCCCCGTAGGTATCGATCAAGCCGAGTGCATCGGGGGAGTTACCGAGCGATTTACTCATTTTCCGACGTTGTTTGTCGCGCACCATACCAGTGAAGTACACGTGCTTGAATGGACGCTCTCCTTTGAATTCGTAACCGGCCATGACCATACGCGCAACCCAGAAAAAGATGATGTCCCAACCGGTGACCAGTACTGTGGTCGGATAGTAATAATCGAAGTCGGTTTTGTCCTCTTCGAATCCATCGAACACACTTATTGGCCACAACCAAGAGCTGAACCACGTGTCCACAACATCCTCATCCTGCCGCAAGGCAGCCATCGTTAATTCTGCGTTGCCCGTTTTTTCACGCGCTTGTGCCAATGCCTCTTCGTCGGATTCTGCAACGATAACAGTACCGTCTTCGATGTAGTACGCCGGTATGCGCTGACCCCACCACAATTGGCGACTGATGGGCCAATCCCGGATGTTTTCCATCCAGTGACGGTAGGTGTTCTTGAATTTTGGAGGGAAGAATCCGACCTCATCGTTCATTACGGCATCCAATGCCTGTGGGGCTAATTTTTGCATATCGACGAACCACTGAAGGCTCAATCGCGGCTCTACGATGGTGTCCGGATTGCGCTCAGAATAACCCACTTTGTTTTGGATGGACGCGACCTCCACGAGGTGATCGCGCTCCTTGAGATTCTTCACGATCTTCTTGCGAACATCCATTCGGTCTTCACCGATGTAACACTGCGCGGCTTCGCTCAGGGTTCCGTCGGGATTCATGATGTCGATGGTTTCGAGCTCGTGTTTTTGACCTAGCTCGTAATCGTTGGGGTCGTGAGCCGGAGTCACTTTGAGGGCACCTGTTCCAAACTCGCGGTCGACATATACGTCGAAAATGACCGGGATCTCTCGCTCTACCAACGGAACGATCACGCGCGCACCCTTGAGATGCGCGTAGCGTTCGTCCTCGGGATGGACACAAATGGCGGTATCACCCAGAATGGTTTCGGGCCGTGTAGTGGCAATGGTCAAGAACTCATTCGAATTTTTGATTCTGTATCGCACATGATAAAGGTTCGATTGCTCCTCTTTATAAATTACCTCTTCGTTGGAAAGCGTTGTTTGCGCGGCCGGATCCCAGTTGATCATTTTGAGGTCGCGGTACAAAAAGCCCTTCTTATAGAGCTCAACGAAAACGTGAATTACGGCCTTACTGAGGCTATCCTCCATGGTAAATCGGGTACGATCCCAATCGCAAGAGGCACCCAATTTCTTGAGCTGTTCGATGATGATTCCTCCGTACTGCTCTTTCCATTCGAAGGCGTGCTCCAAGAATTCGTTTCGCGCAATATCCGCCTTGGTAATTCCCTGTTCGCGGAGTTTCCGCACGACCTTTGCCTCGGTGGCAATTGAAGCGTGATCCGTTCCGGGCACCCAACACGCGTTAAAGCCCTGCATCCGAGCACGGCGGATGAGCACATCCTGAATGGTATTGTTGAGCATGTGTCCCATGTGCAAAACCCCGGTCACGTTGGGCGGGGGAATCACAATGGTATAGGGCTCACGGTCGTCCGGGACCGACCGGAAGAACTGTTGGTTCATCCAGTGGTCGTACCACTTCTTCTCTACTTCTTTCGGGTCAAAATTCTTTGCGATCTCCATGCGGCATCAATTGGGCGAACAAAAGTAGCAAATCCCCCTTTGTTTACGCAGCGAACAACCAAACCGTTAGGTTGTTAATGGCGTGTTAATGGATATAAGAGGTTGCAAATGTGGCAAGTCCTTTGCTACCTTTGTAATCAGTTTCAAAACAAAACCCTTGGACACATGAAAAAATTGATTGCTACTATGACAGTTGTTTTCGCAGCTGTTGCATTCACATTCGGTCAAACAAACACCAATCCGAACGCACCGCAAATCACCTTCGAAACGGAAGAGCACGATTACGGCACTATCGAGAAAGGGGCTAACGGAACGTACGAATTCGTATTCACCAATACCGGTAAAGAGCCGTTGATCATCACGAACTGTAAAGGATCTTGTGGTTGTACAGTTCCTTCTTGGCCAAATGAGCCAATCGCACCGGGAGCATCGGACATGATCAAAGTAAAATACGACACCAAGCGCATCGGCGCCTTCAACAAGTCTGTGACCATCACTTCCAATGCGGCCACGCCAACCAAAGTCATCAAGATCAAAGGAAAGGTGAACCCAGACAGCGGTAGCACCAGCCCAGTGAAGCAAAATGGAGCTTCACCGGTTGCAAAGCCTTGATGCAATTTCGAAATTGATATTTTTATCCCGGAGTTAACGCTCCGGGATTTTTTATTTGCGCCCTCTCGGGCCGATGAACATGTTCGAAGATTATGCCATCACTATCACTTAAAGGGCAGCGCATGCCCGCCTCTCCTATACGGAAACTCGTTCCATTCGCAGATGCTGCCAAAGCCAACGGAACCACGGTATACCATTTGAATATCGGACAACCCGATATCAAAACTCCGGAAGTCGTTCAGGACGCCATTCATGTGGCTCCGGTTGAAGTGATCGCCTATTCGCATTCCGAAGGTAATCTCACCTACCGAGAGGGACTGGCTAAATACTACCGTAATTTGGGCATGGAGGTCAACGCTCATGACATCATGGTGACCACTGGCGGATCCGAGGCATTGAGCTTTATCATTGGTGCCACTATGGACCAAGGTGACGAACTTATCGTTCCAGAGCCATTTTACGCTAACTACAACGGTTTTTCCATTGCAAATGGTGTCGAGGTAAAAGCGGTAACCGCATCCATTGAAGACGGTTTTGCCCTTCCAAGCATCGAGGAATTCGAAAAGCTGATCGGGCCTAAGACCAAAGCTATTTTAATCTGTAACCCTGGCAATCCGACCGGATACTTGTACAGCGAAGGCGAATTGGAGCAACTTCGCGCATTGGTGATCAAACACGACTTGTACCTCATCGCCGATGAAGTGTATCGCGAATTCTGCTACGACGGAAAGTCGCATCACTCGATAATGGCCTTGGGCGGATTGCACAACCATGCTATTATGGTCGACAGCGTTTCGAAAAGATACAGTATGTGTGGCGCGCGAATCGGCTGCATTGTATCGCGAAACAGCCAGTTGATGGCCACTATCATGAAATTCGCACAGGCGCGTCTGAGCCCTCCAAGTCTTGGCCAAATTGCGGCCGAAGCTGCGTTGAGAACACCTGCTTCCTACTTTGAAGAGGTGATAGAAGAGTACGTAGCTAGGCGGAACGTATTGGTTGAAGGTTTGAATAAGATTACCGGGGTAAGATGCCCTAAACCATCAGGAGCATTTTACTGCATAGCAGAACTCCCGGTAGACGATGCCGATAAATTCGCAGAGTGGTTGCTTTCTGACTTTTCTTATGAAGGGTCGACCATCATGCTCGCTCCAGCGACAGGATTCTATTCAACGCCTGGAAAAGGCAGGCAAGAGGTGCGCATTGCCTACGTATTGAATGAGGACAGCTTGCGCAAATCGCTCGTCATTCTGGAAAAAGCGCTCGAAGCCTATCCGGGCCGAGAATCCTAATGTTGGGAGCGGTCGAAAATATCATTCGTGTTTTTGGCTATACGCTATGGATCGAGATTCTGACCGTTTTCTCGCCCGGCACCATTGGATTGGAGCCTCAATTCCTGATGCCCGCCGTTTTGGAAGAAAACAGCGGACTCGTTTGGGACGATGAACACCAGACTTTTTGGACGCACAACGACAGCGGGGACAAGGCTCGTTTATTCGAGGTCGACACTACCGGCACCATACTGAACGAAGTTATGCTCAATGGTGCCTCGAATGTAGATTGGGAAGAACTTGCGTTGGATAGAGGTACCAATACTCTGTACGTTGGGGATTTTGGAAACAACCGCAACAAACGCAGAGACCTGTGCATTTATAAGCTTCCATTGCCTCGTGGATCGGAGACTGAAGTTACCACCGAGAAGATTTCGTTCTCATACCCCGACCAAGGTGCGTATCCGCCCGAAGGGCGAAAAAAAGAATTCGATATGGAGGCGATGGTATATTGGAACGATTCGCTTTATCTGTTTTCGAAGAATCGAACTGAACCTTATTCCGGATATACGAAGATGTATCGTGTGCCCGCACAACCGGGAGAATACGTTGCGGAATTGGTCGATTCCTTTGCCACGGGGGGCACCTATTACATGGCACAATGGATCACTGCTGCCGATTTGAGTCCGTCCGGAGACCGTTTGGCACTTCTCAATAATGGACATTTATGGGTATTTTACGATTTTGAAGCACCCCGTTTTCTGAAGGGTAAGGCACGGAAATTCTCATTCGAAAGAACTACTCAAAAAGAGGCCGTAACTTTTCGGAACGACAGCCTATTGTACGTTTCAGAGGAGAAGAGCAGTGGTCCAGGGGCACTTTATCAAGGTGTGATTCCGGCCGTTGGGCCCTAAGGGACAGTTTAAGTCCCCACGAGGTAGGATATTGACCTCGTGAAAACGCTTCTTACCATTGTTGCCTTAGCTATTCTTGCGCGCTGTAGCCTGCCGCCACCACCTACTCATACACTTCCCGACTTTTTTGAATCGCCTGGTGACTCGGACATTCGGATTGCATTCTACAACGTTGAGAATCTTTTTGACACCTTCAACGATCCTGAGAAAGACGATGACGATTTCACTCCAATGGGCAGTCATCGTTGGACTTATAGCCGTTACCGAGCCAAAGTTGGTGAGCATGCTCAAACGATCAGAGCGGTAGGCGGTTGGAGTGGAGTTGATATTATCGGATTGGCAGAAATTGAGAATTCAATCGTGCTAGGAGACTTGATCAATGCCCCGAGTCTGAAGGAGCTCAACTATCGATTTGTGCATTTTGAATCCCCGGATCCACGGGGAATCGATGTAGGGTTACTGTGGAGGAACCAGAAGATTCATTTAGATACGGCTGCACCGATCGCCCTGCCCGTGGACTCAGGTGATCGACCGCTACGCGATATGCTTTGGTGCAGGTTCGTATGGAACGAAGTCGGCTTTCACCTTATCATTGCTCATTGGCCCTCGCGATATGGTGGTCAAATGGCTTCAGAAGAAAAAAGGAAGTACGCAGCCAAAAGAACGAACGAGTTCCACGACCGAATTTCGATCGAATATCCCGGAGAGTGGATCGCTTTTATGGGCGATCTAAACGACGAACCCCACAATGAAGCCCTAAGCGCGGTTCTTGGGTGGAGTAATTCGGCTGGGCGATGGGATCCACATCCTCCGCCGCCCAACGAATGGCCCGGCTCCCACGTCCATAAAGGTAAATGGAGCCTGATCGACCAATGCTATATTTCGAAAAACCCATCGAGGCAAGTGCCCAGTGTGAAGGCAGATACTTTGCATCTTTTCCCTGCCCGCTGGCTTCTGGAGGAAACGGACGGAGGCGATTGGATTCCCTTTCGAACCTATCTAGGCCCCAGTTATCACGGTGGAGTAAGCGATCACCTTCCCTTTTATTTCGATATAAGTTTGGAGTAAGTCACCCTGAGCTAAAATCATCACCTTGCTTTTTCCTTTCGCAATTGAGTGGTTTAGCGCAGATGATGGGCAGGTTTTCTATAGCATTTCTGATGTTGGGTGCCTTGGCATTGGTTTCTTGAAAAAAAGAAGCCGAAGTCATTCCGGACAATAACGCTCCGTATTACGAGTCGGTACCGCGAGTACTCATCGAGAATTACATGAACAGAAGCTTCATCGACCTTATTGGTCGGGAGCCTTTAGATGTTGAAATGGACTACTATGTCGACTACCTCAAGATCAACGACTCGAGCTTTGAGTCCAGGGATAGTATGATCGTGGTATTGATGACCGACACTCAACCTCGACCCGAAGAAGGTTCATATAAAGAGGCCTGCCACCAACGCATTTACGACCTGGCCAAAGCTCGCTTCTTAGAAGGAGTTTCCGACGCTCAAGTACAAAGTGAGATCGGAATACTTGCATTCGCCCTTCAGATCGACAGCTTGAATGGAGACTATGCAGGTTCTTCCGAAACTCTGCGCAAAATGCGTAAGCTTCAGAGCGTCATCGATTGTCGATTGGATTATCAGAATGATTCCATTGAACTCGACTCGGTCTGTGCCCGTATGATCGACAACAGCATTTACGACTTCATCAACATGAATACATTCAATTTCGTGAATGCTTCATTTGATAATCTTTTTTGGCGATACCTGACTGAGGCGGAGTTCCGGGCGGGGTACGACATGATCGAAAGCAACCAGAGTCAGATCATCTTTGGTGGATCCGGAACGAATAAAGAAGACTATATCGACATTTTGGTTCGCCAACGAGAATTCTACGAGGGAAATATCGTTTGGGCATATACTACCCTTATGGCTCGCGATCCATCGACGTTGGAGTTGGCAGATATGATGAACCATTTTTGGTACGATCACGATTTTCAGCGGGTTCAGAGAAAGATCATAAGAACAGACGATTATGCGGGGTTCTAGGACAGCGGTAAGATTAGCTTTGGTCATTTCGGGATGTCGAAAAGAGGAAGACATCTATGAAGTGAATCCGGAAGACCTGCAATTGGTCGAAACGAGTAAGTTCAAGCTAAAGACTACGAATCAATGCGTGGCCATATTATACGCTAATCTTTTTCAGACGGCTTTGTCTGCTAATAAACTCGTTGAGATCAACCGGCTTTTTAACGCTGTTGGCGATGATCACGTCGCTAAAGAGGTATTGATCTCGAATTTCATGAATGACGCATCGGTGGTTATCCCCTCCGATACCGACATGCGCGCGGACCCTGAGACCTTTATTTACGAAACGTATGTTCGGTTTTTGATCCGCCGACCGACCGAGGCCGAACAAGCGTATTTCGTGAATTTGATAGAAACGAATACGGACATCACCGCAGAGTTGATCTACTTCTCTTTTGCCTTATCTGACGAATACGAATACCACTAGAATATGGAACGCAGAGAATTCCTCAAAAAATCAGCTTTAACGGCATTCGGTAGTATCGTAATGCCGTACATATTGCCCTCGGGCGGCTATATGCGCAAACAGGTGCGCCCATGGCCGGACACGTAGTATACGTACTCTTTGCCGGTGGGGTACGTCAGCAAGAAGCTATTCTTAAAAGATACCTAGACGACAGTCAAAATGTGAGTATCCCGGGGAACATCATGTGCAACATGTTCAACGGAGCGGCTCCGCAAGCTAAGATCGTTTATGGAACTAATGTACCAGGGGAGCCCGACGGGAGTGCTCCGATTTCCGGTATTCTAGGTTCGACCATTCAAGCACAAGGAACGACCTTTGCCGAAGTACGGGCGGCCACAGCAGGCCATTACAGTGGTCTAAATACACTGATCACCGGAAACACGGGAGTGACACAAGGACTAAAGCAAAAACCCGTTTTCCCTACTATTTTTGAATATCTGCGTCGTCACGCGGGCTTCAAGGCAACCGATTGTTGGTTTGTAGGCAACGGTATTGGAAACTCCACACCTCTTCTTGATTACTCGGAGTATTCCGGATACGGCGCACAATACGGTGCCAACTTTCTTTGTCCGGCCGTAGCCTTTGGCGATGAGGGGGAAGAACATCTTTCAAACGCCAAGATCTACCATCCGGATGAAGAGCTCGATCCGATGTACAAAATGAAGTACTTCCTCGACAATGCCTTCCGATCTAACGGCGGTATTCCAGTGCCCAACATCGGCAACACGGAAGAAGAAAAGCAAGAGATCAAGCAGTTCATTTCTGACATGTTCGATAAAAAAGCGGCTGGTCAAGAGACCATGCCCCCGGTGGCCGACAATGGAGACCTTAGAAATACCGGCTGGGCTTGCGAGGTTATGCAACGATTTAAGCCAAAAGTTACTGTAATCAATCTTGGAGCGGTCGACGGATGCCATTCCAATTTCACAGGCTATTAACGAAGCCTGCACAGGGCAGACCACGGTGTTGGTTTCCTATGGGACTACATTCAGACCCGGATTCCGGACATGGCAAACGATACCATCATGATCGTTACACCCGAACATGGTAGAAACGACAATCCGAACCCTATTTTGGATGAGAACGATTGGTTCGCCTACGATCATAGCGATGCCAACAGCATGCGTGTTTTCACACAAATGGTAGGCCCCGGTGTTCCAAGTAACTTGACAGTAGGTAGCGAAACCAATCAAGTTGGTACGACCATGGACAACGTACTTACTATCGGAGAGATCTTTGGGGTTTAAAGCGATATCCAAGCGGCCGGTTTCATGTTGGGTAGTGCGATGAGTTTATTCGACCGAATATGACAAAGCATTTTTCCATATTGCTCGCGGTCGCTTTCATCGCCATTATGATGAGTTGTAAGGACGAGGCTAAGGACAATCCGTTCAACGATCCCAACCTCCAGGAACCGGTGGACTCAGTGAATACGAATACGCTCACACAGGGCACCTTCGCGTACCTCCATTACAAAGTCTTTAGACCAACTCGTGCAAATAGCGGCTGTCACGACGGAACATTCGAGCACGATCTTCGCACGATCGAAAGCGCGTACAACACCTTGGTATATCGGCCAGTCGTTAAAAACGATCCGAGCAATTCTTATGAATTCAGGGTAAAGCCCGGCAATGCCAACGAAAGCGTTCTTATGAATCGCTTAACCGTCGATATCTACCGGCAATCGGGCATTATGCCACTGAGCATTGACCCGGAAAGCGATTGGTCCACAATGGAGGCAACTTACGAAGACCATATACGCAACTGGATAAACAACGGTGCCTTGGACCAGTTCGGAAGTGCACCCTCGGCCGGGAACCGTGAGCCTCAGATGCTCGGAGTTGTTGCTTTTGCGGACGGAAGCTCAACTTCCCTACCTCGAGGTGCCGGAAACGGCCCCATAGAAGTACCCCTGGGCACGCAAAGTCTGGAGATCTGGATCGCGTTTGAAGATGACGACACTCCCGTGTCACAGCTCGGGGTAAATGAAATTCAATTCAGTAATGAGATCAATGACTTTGCGAGCTCACCCAGTGAATCACTGAATATCGCAAGTCAAGCCGTAACCGCAGAAGGCTATTTTGGCGACCCAGTGAGCTATCGACACAGCATTACGATCGACCCCGCTCAGTACGCCAACCTAAGTGAATTCAGCTATTTCAGAACCACAGTACAAGACAACGCCAATCCGCCTTCCGAAATCCCTAATCAAGGAAGTTTTCAATACATCAAAGAATACTTCGCCTTCACACGAGTCCCGTAATGAAGAAGTCGCTCGCGAACATATCGTTGTTATTGATTCTCGGCCTTGCGGCCGGATGCGCAAAGGAGGTGGATAATGGCATCTCTAACGTCCCGGCGATCGAGATCCGTCAAGTATCGCCCTTGACCATCGAGGAATTCGACGGTAATGTAAAGGTGTTCTTGAAGTATCAGGATGGCGACGGTGACTTGGGGTACCCTGAAGCCGATAGTCTTTCGCTAGAAGTTTGGGACGCCCGTTTAGCCGAGCCCGATTGGTACTACGTCCCTGCTCTGGCACCCGTAGGAGAAGTGCTTTCCATAAAGGGCGAACTCGAGATCACCTTGAACGGAACGTTCATCTTAGGTAACGGTACTTCGGAAACCACCACCTTCACCATGCGAATCCACGATAGAGCCGGGAATTGGTCCAATACCGTTGAAACTCCAACGATCACCATCGTAGAACCCTAAGCACGATGAAACATTGGATCCCCACCATCATCGGAAGCCGATGCTTACTGAGCGGAAGTGTATTCGCTCAGGGGGACTTCTATATGTCTAATGCCACGATCAACGATTGCTACGGTAATTTCTTCGATTCGGACCTCGGCATGCCAGCCGGAAACTACGATCATAACGAGAACCTCACCTTTACGATCTGCGTTCCACAAGCGACACAAATCACCATGATCTTTTCGCAATTCTGTACGGAGGCCGTTCTCGACTATATTCGATTCTACGATGGCCCTGATACTTTAAGCCCTTTGATCTTTGGCCCTTGGTCGGGCGGAAACACCCCTCCGCCCATCGTTGCCACATCGGGTTGTTTGACGATTAATTTCATCTCGGATGTTTCCGTCGCCTGGACCGGCTGGATCGCCGAATTTTTCAGCGACGTTCCACCGCCGGTTCCACCGAACATCACCAATGTCACAGGAACGTGTAGTAGCAATCAATTGACTGTAGACTTCGACGGCCCTATCGATTGCGACTCCTTGAACACAGGAGCTTTTGCCCTTACTGGCACTCCGGGATACGCCATCACCTCCGTAAGTCCGAACCCATGCGTTAACGATTCGGCTACTTCCGTAATCATCGGACTCGATAACCCGATTTCCGATTGCGCCAGCTTTGGACTCGATTTTGACCTGACCCTGGCCGATGCCTGCGACTCATTGCACTTTTTTACATTGACCCAGGCATTCGATGTTTTCGACTGCCCGCTAGATGTAGACCTCCTAACAACGACTGACTCGCTCTGTGGCGGAGGTTGTGCCGACCTCAGTGCCAGTGTGAGCGGCGGTGACTGCAACTACAGCTTTGTTTGGAACAATGGTTGGCCGAATAGCCCCGGGCCTCATGCTCTTTGTACCTCAACGGACAGTACGGTATTTGTTACGGTCACGGACGGACAAGGACTTTTGGCCACGGATACCATTTCGATCTTCGCTATAGACGCTCCGGTGGCCGGACCAGATACTTCTGTTTGCGATTCGTACGGCTTGCTTCAACTCATTGGTGCTTCTCCGGCAGGAGGGGTTTACAGCGGTCCGGGAATTGTTAGTCCGACATGAATCTTTGACCCGTTAGTCACCGGACCCGATACTTTTTTCGTCTACTACGACCATCAAGGGTGTATCGACAGTTTGGAAATAGGTGTTTATGAATTGGATGCCGGTCCCGACACGGCCGCGTGTCCGGGAAGAGGACCTGTTGTTTTGAATAATACGAATGCTCTTGGAGGAACTTGGACGGGGCCGAACATTACTTCGGGAGGAGTATTCACACCTCCTGCGGTCGTCGACTCCTTCACTGTTTATTATTCGGCCAATGGATGTACGGATTCACTGGTGATTCGAGTCGACAGTATTCAGCTAACACCGTTTGACACCGTTTGTCAAAGCGATCCCATAGTTCAACTTCAATTTGTTCCACCCGGAGGGTTTTGGACCGGACCGGGTATCGTTGATGGTCAGCTAGGCTATTTTGACCCGGACGAGGCCGGAGGCGGATCTTATATTCTGACCTATACGATCAGCGGTTGCGCAGGCTCTATCGACATTTTCGTTAAACCCATTGATATTGGACCAGGCAATATATTAGTGTGCCCGCAGGTCGACAGCGTGGACCTCCCTACTCCTAATCCGGCCGGAGGTTATTGGTCCGGTCCGGGGATCATAGATACCGCGGCCGGAATCTTTGCTCCGAACACGATCGGCACTGGTGGAAACTACAATCAAAACGTCTACTACCATTTCGATGGCTGTATAGATACACTTCAGGTCAGAGCGAGAAATACCAACGTCGACAGTGTCCACCTCAGAAGGTGCATTTCAGATGGGCTCTTTGACTTAAATAACGGTAATACAGGTCGCAACCCCTGGAATGGGGACCGGACCGGGCGTGATCGACCCCGACAATCCGGGCGAATTCGATCCGGTCGTTGCCGGACCCGGCTTGCATCTACTTTACTACGATGCCAATGGTTGTCGCGATTCCATGTACATCGAAGTCTTCGATGTTCCGGTAGTGAATGACACCACGGTATGTGAAGATTCAGGACAGATCGATCTAAATGAGTCCGTATCGGGAGGAATTTGGACCGGGTCCGGGATCGTAGTGGATACTATTGGTCTTTTCGACCCTGTCTTAGCCGGAGCAGGAAGCCACACGCTGTACTACGACATTTTTGGCGCGTGTCGCGACAGCATGGTCATTACGGTCGATAGCCTTCCGGTCATCGATATGAGTTTCATCGACTCAACTTACTGTTTCATCGATAGTGTCATCGACTTGCAAATCGCGCCGCTAGGCGGAAACCTAACAGGAAATGGGGTCGTAGGCAACAATTGGAAGGCGGCACTGGCCGGGTCGGGGCTCCACCTCCTGCATTACGAGGTTATCAACGGAACTTGTTATGTAAGCGATTCAGTTTTGGTGCTGGTGCGCGATACTCTCGAAGCTTCGAGCACCGTGGATAGCACGGCGATTTGTTACGGCGATTCGGTGACCGTGAACGTCAGCGCTCAGGGAGGCGAATCAACGAGTATTCAATACTTATGGAGCGATTCTTTAGGGGTTGGCCCGGTACAAATTCTGACGCCGCTAACCACCACTACTTACTACGTCACCGTGACCGACTATTGTTCCGAGCCCGTAGTTCTGCCGGTGCACGTGGAGGTATTTCCGGAAATCCGGGTAGAGTTACAGCGGTCCGATACGGTGTGCTACGATTCAACCGGTTGGGTCAGTGTGCAAAGCTTGACCGGGGTAAAATACGACTTCGCTGGGCTTACCAACCCACCACAAAATGCCGCCACCATTGACATTCAGCGCGGCACCTATTATGTAGAAACCACCGACCCGAATACAGGCTGCTCTGTTCGCGATACCATAACCCTCCCTTCATTTAGTCAGCTGAATGCCAACTTCAGCTTGAATCCGAACTTCGATTGCATCTACGTGAGCGAAGCCGACGTAAACCTCATCGATTTCAGCATTGGTGGAACATACGGTTACTGGGATTGGGGCGACGGAACCGCTATCGAAACCTACCAACTCGGTCAATATCCTCAGCACACGTACTCGGACTCCGGCCAATATACCGTAACGCTCTACCTCGAAAATGAGGGAGGCTGTTTCGAGGTCCATCAAGAAACACTATGCGTTGAGCTCGACCCGGGATTGTGGGTTCCGAACGCATTTACCCCGGATGCCGACAACTTGAATGGCGGATGGCGGCCCCAAGGCTCACAAATCGAAGAATATCGTCTCCTCATATTCAATAGATGGGCGAACTCATGTTCGAAACCGACGATTTTTACGAAGCGTGGGACGGCACTTATAAAGGGGAACCGGCCAAAAGCGATGCCTACGAATACCGCATCTGGTTTCGCTACGTCGACGCGCAGGACACCCGCGAACTCATTGGCCAGCTCTACCTAATTCGCTAAGGTCAAGCAATTTTAAACTATATTGTAATTCCGCATTATGGCCCTACGGGCCGATGCGGCACCCCAAACCAAACCCAACTGCGCGTCTAGCGCACCAGATCACCTATGCCCGAAAAACTCATTTACGAGAGTAAGAAATCGAAAATTTACTTCTTTGAAGATTCCGAATGGGATAAGCCCGTCTTACTCAAGGTCTTGAACTACGAATTCCCTACCCCGCGGGACATTTCGCAGTTCTACAACGAATTCGACATCATTGAAGGACTCGGGATGATCGGTACCCGAGAGGCCTTGAAGTGCCTCAAGCATCGGGGAAAACACGCCATGTACCTCGAATGGGTCGAGGGAAAAACGGTCAAAGAAGCCTTTGCCGGAAAACAGGAAGATATTCGCGACTTCCTCCATTTGGCCATAACCATAGCTCAAGCCGTTGGAGAGTTGCACGATCAAAACATCATACACAAGGACATCTCGGGAAACAACATGATCGTGAACCTCCAGGAACGTTGGGTCAAGATCATTGATTTCGGGATCGCCTCGAAGATCACTCAGAAAGAACAGCATTTAGGAAATCCCGAACACCTCGACGGAACACTCGAATACCTCAGCCCGGAGCAAACCGGGCGCATGAATCGCGTTATCGACTACCGAACGAATCTATACTCCTTAGGTATCGTTTTCTACGAAATGTTATGTGGAACTACTCCATTTGCGGGTCAAGATGCGATGGGGATCGTTCATGGCCATATTGTCATTTCTCCTACTCCACCTCACCAGGTAAATTCGATAGTGCCTAAGGTGATCTCCGACATCGTAATGATCTTGTTGGCCAAGAAGTCCGAGGATCGATATCAATCCGCTCAGGGACTGGAAGTCGACCTGCTGAGATGTTTTGACGAACTTACCGAGAAGGGCTCCATCGAGCCGTTTAGGCTCCAACAAGAAGACCATTCCGGAAAATTCAGCCTTTCGCAGAAACTGTATGGCCGGGACCGGGAGATCGAGCTGTTGTTATCGAAGTTCGAATCGGCTGCCTCGGGCGGGCTCGAGCTTGTGTTCGTGGCAGGATACTCGGGAACGGGAAAATCGGCCTTGGTCCACGAAGTGCACAAACCCATTACCGAGAAGGCCGGGTACTTCGTCGAAGGAAAATTCGACCAATATCAGCGCTCTGTTCCGTATTACTCATTGGTAAAGGCTTTCAGCGAATTCATAGACATTCTGCTCGGTGAAAACGAGCAGCGATCGAGCACCATGCGAAAACGAATTCTCGAGGCCGTTGGCGAAGAGGGAAAGGTACTTACCGATGTATTGCCCGGCTTAGAGCTCATCATAGGAGAGCAGCCCGATATCCCGGAACTCGGGGGTAGTGAGGCCCGGAACCGGTTCAACTACGTTTTCAGAAAGTTCGCAATCGCCGTTTCTACCGCCGAACATCCGGCGGTGGTGTTCATCGATGATTTGCAGTGGGCCGATTCGAGCTCGTTGATGCTCTTGAAGAGTTTGGTGACCGACCCCGACAATGACCATTTGCTGTTCATTGGAGCATATCGGGATAATGAAGTCAGTCCATCACACCCATTCATGATCACCGTAGAAGAAGTCCGAAAACCGGTACTGAGATCTACGACCTCAAGATCGGGAACCTCAGTTTTGAGCATGTGGGTGAATTAATCTCCGATGCATTGGATTGATCTCCGGACGAAGTCAATGACTTGACCACTCTGGTGTTCAACAAAACTCAAGGAAACGCATTCTTCGTGACACAGTTTTTAAAATCGCTTTACGAAGATTAACTGCTGGTGTTCGATAGAGAGCGAAAGGCATGGAGTTATGCTTTGGATCGGATCAACGGAATGAACATCACGGACAACGTGGTGGAGTTCATGGCGGCTAAAACGCTGAAGCTGCCCGAAGAGACACAACGAGTACTGAAGCTAGCCGCATGCTTTGGAAACCAGTTCGACCTAGACGTGCTCGTGACCATAAATGAAAGATCCGAATCAGAGACCGAAAAAGAACTTCAGCCAGCATTGGCCGAAGGTCTCACATTGCCGCATAGCGGATTCGGATTCAAATTCGCCCACGACCGTATTCAGCAAGCGGTTTACTCTCTTATTCCAGAGGGTGACCGCAATGCGAACCACTTTAAGATCGGACGACTGCTTCTTCACGGCGTTGACGAAAGCGAGCCGGATGAGCATTTATTCGACATCGTGAATCAATTGAATTGGGGAGTCAAGCTCCTCGAAGACGACAAGCAACGCAGGGAGTTGTGCGAACTGAACCTCAAAGCCGGAATCAAAGCGAAAGAGTCGTCGGCGTTTAAGGTAGCATACGACTACTTCGTGGCCGGAATCGAACTTTTGGGTGAGGATCCGTGGAAGAATCAGTATCAATCGACCCTACAACTTCACGCTTTAGCCGGAGAGACTGCCTATCTGAATGGCGATTTCGATCGAATGAACGAAATGATAGGTCTGGTGATCGACAAGGCCGAAAACCTATTGGAAAAGGTGAAGTCCTACGAAATCAGAATCCTCGCGTTCAAGGCTGAGAACAAGCTTATAGATGCGATAAATACAGGTCTGGACCTATTGGGCCAGCTCGGCAAGAAGTTCCCAAAGAAACCTTCGATGCCACATGTCATGGGGGCTTTGGTGAAGTCCAAGATCCAGCTCCGCGGCAAATCCAACGAGGATTTAGCGGTTCTACCGGCCATGACCGATCCCGAAAAAATAGCAGCTATGCGCATCATAGCAGACATTGCGAGCTCTAGTTACTGGGCTACTCCTACCCTATTTCCCCTGCTGATCTTTTGAATGATGGAGCTTTCCCTTAAACATGGAAATACTGCTGTATCGACCTTTGCCTTCGCCACCTATGGGGTGATCATGTGTGGGGTATTGGGAGCAATGAAATCAGGGTATCAGTTCGGAAAACTTGGCCTTATTTTGTTAGAGCAATACAAGGCGAAGGAGTGGAAAACACAGATCTACACACCGATCTATTGCTTGATCGTTAATTGGAACGAACACATTGACCAAACCCCGGCCCCGCTGCAGGAGTCGTACCATATCGGCATGGAAACCGGTGCCATTGAATTCGCCTGTATGAATACGAACATCTACTGTGTTCACAGCTATTTAAGTGGCAAGCCGCTGGAGCGGTTGGAAGTTGAAACCAGATCGTACAGCCAGAGTTTCGATCAGTTCAAGCAAGAGACGAACTTCAATTACAACGAGGTCTATCGACAGGGTATGCTGAATTTCCTTGGTCGATCGAAGGATTCCATCGTTTTGACCGGAGAAGCATACGACGAGGTTAAGATGAAAGCGCAAAGTGAAGAGCGGAACGACCAAACGGGCATGTTCTTTTTGCATTTCACCAAGCTCATCCTTTGTTATTCGTTTGGGGAATACGAAAAAGCCGCCATGCATGCCGCCGAGTCAAGAAAGCTTTTAGAGGCCGTATTGGCCAAGTTCGAGATTCCAAATCACCATTTCTACGAGGCATTGACCTTGTTGGCGCTCTACAAAAGGAGCTCAGGTGTTCAGAAGAGGAAGTCTATCCGAAGGGTTCGCAAAACCATTCGCCAAATGAAGAAATGGGCAAAAGATGCGCCGGAAAATTACATGCACAAGTATCATTTGCTCAAAGCAGAGCTATACAGGGTAAAGGGGCGGTTCAAAGAGGCAGGTTTGAAGTATGACGAAGCTATTAAAGTTGCCAGTCAGAACAACTTCACCCATGAAGAAGCCATGGCCCAGGAGTTGGCCGGTGTGTTCTACATAAAACAGCGGTCGGAGGGTTTGGCCGAGCATTACTTAAAATCTGCATACAACAACTATCGCGAGTGGGGTGCGCAGGCCAAGTTGCGAGCATTGGAGCAAGAGCATCCGAGCTATGTTTCCGGGGTACATTCGGGAGCGGGACTAGGTACTCTCTCATCGAGCGGTTCCAGTTCCATGGGTCGGACGAATAGCATGTTGCTCGACTTGAGTACGGTACTAAAAGCATCGGCCGGCATTACTCGTGAGATCGTACTGAACAAACTGCTAAAGAATCTGATGCAGATCGTAATGGAAAATGCGGGTGCGGATCGCGGAATGCTGTTACTACGAGAAAACGAGGACTTCGTGATTCAGGCCATGTCGGAAAATTCGGGTGCCACGGTCGACATTCTGCAATGGATACAATATACGGGAAGCGGTATTCTATCGGAGACCGTGGTTTCGTACGTGATTCAATCGCAGAAAAACGCCGTGGTCCAGGATGCCAAGAATGATGTGCGCTTTACGCGATGTGATTACATCAAGAAATCAACCGTACAATCGATCTTGTGCTTGCCGATCCTCAACCGAGGCAAACTTGACGGCATTCTTTATCTCGAAAACAATCATACCACGGCGGCCTTTACACAGGATCGCGTTGACCTGCTCGCCCTACTATCGGGGCAGATCGCCGTGTCGATCAACAACGCTATTCTGTACGAGAATCTGGAGCAGAAAGTTGCGGATCGTACGGCCCAGCTGGCAGAAGAGAAGAAGAAATCGGACGACCTCTTATTGAATATTTTGCCGGCGGAAACAGCTGAAGAGCTAAAGCGAGACCAAAAAACCACACCGCGTCACTTTGATATGGTCACCGTGATGTTCACTGATTTCAAAGGCTTTACCACTATGAGTGAGCAATTGACTCCTCAAGAGATCGTGGAAGAGCCGGGTCGATGTTTTGGGGCTTTTGATCGTATTTGCGACGCTCACAAGATCGAAAAGATCAAGACCATTGGAGACTCCTACATGTGCGTGGGCGGGTTGCCCATAGCCAATTCGACGCACGCCGCAGATGCGGTTAACGCCGCTTTGAAAATGCGCGATTGGATCAAAGAGTACAAAGCGATCTCTCGCGAGCAGGGCAAGCCGATATTCGAAATACGGATCGGTTTGCATACGGGGCCCGTGGTTGCCGGGGTCGTAGGATCAAAGAAGTTCGCCTACGATATTTGGGGCGATACCGTGAATACGGTGGCTCGGATGGAGGCGGCAGGCGAAGTCGGAAGAGTCAACATATCCGGAAGCACGTATGAGGCTGTAAAGGACCTATTCGAATGCACATACCGCGGAAAGGTAGATGCAAAACACAAAGGACAGGTCGATATGTATTTCGTTGAATCCATTAACTCCAGTGTACAAAAATGAGTCTATTTCCACTAGGCTCTAACGAGTCTGATATTGAGCGCGTATATCGTGAAGCACATGGAGAAACACGAATCGAATACTCCAAAACGGGCGGATTCTTTGGGCCTAATTTGCGCAACCTCAACCACCTCGAGGTAGGGCGTTCCAAAATCATCAACTGTTGGGTAACACGACTAGGCGAAAGGCTACTGGTGATCTACCAAAGAACCGTTGAGTGGTTAAAAGACTTGATAAGAAGTATATATCCTCGTAGAATCGTCATTTACGGACGAAGGAAGGACGCCTACGTAACGGCCAAGCTGACCTTCTCGAAAAGGGACGACCACGCCGTGCCTATGCACAATATGCACTGTCAATTTTGGGCCCGAACCTATCTGGGAGGGTGGCGGGTGTTTTCAAGCGGGTGGAGTGATCGCGATGGAGTAGTAAAACTGGAATTCGACTTTTTAGAATCGCGCCGCAGGTGCTACCATTCTTTCCATTTCGAAATACATCAGATCGAGCACGTATTCTTTGATTCAACTACCCAAGAAGCGAAAACCAAGTTCGAGGTCTTTGAGCGCGTAAAAGTGCCCAAAGGGGACCTCACGGGAATGGGCTACGATTTGGGCAACCTGCAACTGCATTACTGGGAGTATCGGCGCGATGTTGATTTTCCGAGGGTGGTTATCAAAGACCACGATGAAGATGCCCCGGAATATTATAGCGCCGGACGAAATGATGCCATTCAACAACAATTTATTCCGATAGAGTTGACCAAGGACAAGCATTTAGCTCAGATCGCGCCGGATCCAGATTCTCTATCAATTCCCGAGATCCAAAGGGACTATCCTAAGAACTTAACCGTAGCGATGGAGGAAAAGCTTCCGGGATCGACCCGTTGTAATTACCGGTTTGGGCGACGTATGATGAATGGGATGAACTGCGCGACGTTTGTTCCCGATGAGCACGAGCAAGATCGATACTGGGTCAAGTACTTTGGTGCCTGTGATTACGAAGTGAATGACGAATACGCATTCCCCACGGTATTGATGAAGTTTCATATTCCACTCGACGGTCTCCCGGTACCGGAAGAGATTCGAACCGTTGACCCCATCGACAAGTTCGACAAAGACCTTTATCGCGAACGTCGATTTACGAAAGACGACGGGGATAAATGGGAGCAAGCCAAAAGAGTAGCGCGAGTATCGGGCGGATTATCGATCGAGCTCGACGATCATTTCTCGGGAACACTCGTCAATACGGAACAGTTTGCCATCGCAGGCAGGCGAAACTTGAGAATGAGCTCTTTATCGACCCTTCTATTTCCACATTTGAAGGAAGTGGTGTTGGTCAATCACAGTGCCGACGACATACTCATAGGTCCGGGATATATTCCACGTGCCTCGGCCCTGACCGCTGACGGTATAGTAGAGCGCTGCACCGATATGATGGGGGTCTTGGATTGAAAGAACTGGGTGCCCATGGAGGTCATCAACGACAAACACACCTACGCTAAGGCCGAAAACCTCTTTTGGGAAGTAGTGGGAACTTTTGTCGATGAGTTCATAGGTAAAAATGAGCGCGGTATACGGCAATACTGGTTCGAGGTGTTTCACTTTTCAGAGGACCTCGTGAACAACAGCGCCCCTGTGTTCCATGAACAGGTGGTGGACGAAAGCATCGCGCCGCAGGCGCATAAACTATTTAAACAGCGCGTCGAATACTACCATGCGCGGTACCGGTTCGACCCAACCCTGGAACGGGTGGTGTACAAGGGCAAGTTGAGGAGTATGAGTCCGATCACGCGAAATCCGCTTGAACCCGATCCCGGGGATATGGAGAATCTGAAAGCGGCATGCAAGTACGCTATTATGCAGGCCACTTTCATGCATACGTGGGTGAACGAGCACCAATACGAAGATATTGCGAGGTGCTTTACAGCAGTTTGGGGCTGCGTTTCGGAGACCATAAAGATGGTATCTTCAGGCCGGAGCAAGACTATTCAATATCGCCGGACCTAACGAGGGCGAGTCAAATGATGTGGTTCAGTAACTTACTGTCGCGCAACGAATACGGCTTCATTACCCGAAATGAAGAGAACGACATCGACCCCCTGTTTTGCCACCTTCTAGAAGAAAAGCGAGAGGCCTTTAAAGAGCTTTATGTAGAGATCGACAACATAGAATCGCGAACCAATATCTAAGTTATGAGCGCAACGGCCATCCACCTTGAACATGCAACGGAGCACGGAATTCACGGCCACTGGAATCGGTTTTACCTATGACTATTCAGCGAAATGTTCAGCTGGGCCATCGTATTTACCTTGAGTTTGACACACCGCAAGCGAATGTCGCACGATAATGGAATTGCCGCGGGCGGAAAAGTGACCATTGTTCCGAACCCGAAATTCCCGGCCCACAAATTCTTTGCCCCGGGAAGAGTATTCCCGTGTCGTATACGCCATGCCTCTGCCACTTTCCTGGACGATGCCATGAACTGCATCCGGAGCATGTCGATCAAATTCAGCGACCACCACTTTAAGAGTCCTTTCGATATCGAAATGAATACGGGCGAAATCAGCCTGTTTTAGTCGGCCAACAGCTTTATGCAATTCGCCAAGCTTCGTCGCGAAAAATACGGGATCGAATACATCGATTACTACAAGAAATACCCGGAAGGACTCAAGGGTGCACAGGTTGCTCTTCGGCGCGATCCCACCAGTTTTCACAACTTGAGGTATTACTGCAAAACGCCATTTCGGTTCGTGTGCAAGGATCAGATTCCGCGTTATGCGAAGTATCGCGTACGGCCGCTCGACAACGAGCCCGAAACCGGTATCTTCGAGGACCCGAGCACCGTGGACACCGGGAATCAGCGTATTCTCCCGCACGAAACTCGGGGCAGAAATTACCTGAAGTACGAGTACGGAGATCGCGTGAAACGAGAGGGAGCCAAGTACATGATGCAAATTCAGACCCGCATCGCACAGGACGACGACGACCCGGAGATCTTCAACAACATGGTAACCTGGGACGAACACGCTCATCCGTGGTCCGACCTTGCCGTGATCGAGATCGACCACGTGTACGATTGGAAAGAAAGCTGCCGTACGAGCTTCTCGCTCAACCACATGCCGAAATCACTGGGCATCATCAAGGCTAAAAGCGTGTACGACTACAACAGCCTAAACTACATGCGGTCGCACAGCGAAAAAGCCCGCGTAGCCCGCATGCTGAGCTACAAACTCTTCGGATACCCCAACCCGATCCCGGACAACGACGACCGCAATTCCGGCGACTGGGCCAAGATCCAGCTGGAAAAGATCAGGAACCTATCGCGGAGTTGAACTAATGGCCCCAGATAGAGGTTTTATTTCTCTTGCCCTACGGGCAGATGAGCAACTATGTCGGATTCTATTTCTTCTGGTTTGGTCGTGGGAGCATACCGTTTAATAGGGGTGCCATCGGGTCCGATCAGGAATTTCGTGAAGTTCCACTTAACCGCATTTCCGAGCGCTCCGGGAAGGGTCTTCTTCAAATACTTGAAAATGGGATCGGCATCTTTACCGTTGACCTTTACTTTTTGAGTCAATGGAAAGGTTACGCCGTAATTCAATTCACACGTTTGGGCCATCTCCAAATTGTCGAGGGGCTCTTGTCCGGCAAATTGATTACAGGGAAATCCAACGATCCGCAATCCGTCCTTACCGTACTTCTTGTGCAGTTCCTCAAGTCCTTTGAATTGAGGGGTAAGTCCACATTCAGTGGCCGTATTGACCACGAGTAACGCTTTTCCTTCGAACTGCTTTAAAGGAAGTTCTTCTCCGGTCGATTTATTCGTTGTGTATTCGTAGATGTTCATTAGTTGAGTGGTTGAGTGGTTGAGTGGTTGAGTGGTTCAGAATTCTCAATTTTTAATTTTGAAGGCTTAAGACCAGAAGATTATTTACTAACGATTAGATATAGGTCTTGAAATTGAATCCCCCTCTTTAACGGGAAGGATTCAATTTCAAGACCATGTTCCAAAGTTCTTTTTCC